>CAYUAL010000065.1:2587-8796 GCA_964442815.1 uncultured Alphaproteobacteria bacterium
TATTTTGGTCCTGTGTTGGGGCTCATCTTAGGAGTTGTTTTTTTTAAAGAAACATTTTTTACCTATCCACTTATTCACAAACTTATCCTCTTAAACCATACGCTTTTTTATAAGTTATTATTATCTCTTTCTAATTTATCCACTTTTAAGCCTAGTAAACAACTACTTCATCCTATATCTTATTAAAAATATTAATATTAAGTTATTTCTATCTATGACATCAAAAAAACTCTTATCAGTATTAAAAGAAAAAAAGGAGAAAGTTTTTCCTATTTGGTTTATGCGTCAAGCAGGGCGATATTTGCCAGAATACCAACAGTTAAGAAAAAAAGAGCCGGACTTTGTTAAATTTTGTTTAACACCAGAATTAACAGTAGAAGCTGCTTTACAACCTCTTAGGCGATATGGCTTGGATGCAGCCATTCTTTTTTCAGATATTTTGATGATTCCTTTTGGTTTAGGGCAACCTTTACGTTTTGAAGAAAATAAAGGCCCTATTCTCTCCCCTATTAATATAGAAACCTTTCTTTGCTCTTCAAAAATTGAGAATATTAGCAAAAAACTAGAACCTGTATACGAGTCTGTTTCGATCCTTAAGGAGAAGATACCTGAGGAAACGGCGCTAATAGGTTTTGCAGGAGGGCCGTGGACCGTTGCTGCTTACATGATAGAGGGTACTTTGAGTCGAGATCTTAGATATGTAAAGTCTCAAGCTAACGCTTCCCCCAAGGTATTTGAGAGATTTTTAGATTATTTAGCGGATGCGACCATTCAACATCTTTCTCAACAAATCCAATATGGGGCAGAGGTAATACAAATTTTTGAATCCTGGGCTGGGTATATACCAACAAAATTCTTTGAAGATTGGCTTATTAAGCCTCATAAGAAGATATTTACTTATTTAAAGAAGCACTACCCAGAAATACCTACCATTTCTTTTTGTAAGGGAGTGGGAGAAAAGACAGGGGTATATGTTGAGAAGGTTGCTCCTGCGGCATTTAGTTTTGATGAAACCGTTTCTTTTCAAAGGGCTAGGAGTTTACCTTGTGTTCTTCAAGGGAATCTTGATCCTACCTACCTTTTAAAAGAATCTAAAGTATTATTTGAAGAAACATTTTCTCTCCTAGAAACTTTTAAAGATAAACCTTATATATTTAATCTTTCTCATGGTCTTTTACCACAAACAGACCCTGATCTTTTAAAAAAAGTTGTTGATTTTATAAGGAAATTCCCTATTTCATGAAGAGCCAGCATAAGGAAAAAATAGCTATTGTTCTTTTTAACTTGGGTGGACCCTCTTCCTTAGAATCTGTTTCTCCATTTCTTTTTAATATTTTCAATGATCCCTACATTATCGATCTACCGTTTCCTCTTCGTTATTTTTTAGCAAAAATAATTTCTTATTTTCGTTTAAAAAAAGCCGTTCATACTTATAGCTTATTGGGAGGAAAATCTCCTCTTTTAGACAATACGTATTCACAAGCTCAAATGTTACAGGATATTTTTGATAGGGAACAGGGAAAAGGCCTATTTAAAGTTTTTGTCAGTATGCGTTATTGGCACCCTTTTTTTCTAGATGTTTTACCAAATATTCTTTCTTTTTCCCCTTCAAGGATAGTTTTTCTTCCTCTTTATCCGCAGTTTTCTTCTACTACAACTTTAAGTTTTTACGCACACGCAAAAAAAGTATTAAGTAAAAAGAAGTGTTCTTTACCTACGCAACTTATTTGTTGTTATCCAATTCTTCCAGGATTTATAGAGGCTATGGTTCAATCTATTCAAAAATCTGATAAGCTTTTTTTACCTAAGCCAACAAAATTTCGCCTTCTTCTTACTGCGCACGGCCTTCCTCTTTCTATTGTAAAGAAGGGAGATCCCTACTCTTTTCAATTAGATCTAACAAAGAAAGCTCTTGAAGAAAAACTTAAAAATTTTTCTTTAGAGAGCATTGTTTTATGCTACCAAAGTAAAGTAGGTTTTCTACCTTGGCTTTCCCCCTCTGTGGAGCAAGAATTACACAGAGCTGCTAAGGACAAGGTCTCTGTGGCAGTGCTTCCCATAAGTTTTGTTTCAGAGCATTCTGAAACTTTAGTAGAATTAGATAAAGACTATCTAGACTTATCTAAAAAACTGGGAATCCCTTTTTATTTGAGGTTTCCAACAGTTTCTTGCAACTTATCTTATTTAGATAGTCTTTGCCAGTTGGTTATATCTTCACTTAAGTCTTCTAAAGAAATTGTTTCTTCGACAGGTTTGCGCCTGTGTTCTAAAGAATCAAAGTTTTGCCCCTGTTCTTATTAGGGAAAGTGCTCCATGGATTTTTCTTTTTTGTCACCCTATTACCTTACTTTAAAAGCATTGCATATTATTTTTGTTGTTTGTTGGATGGCTGGGCTTTTTTATCTTCCTAGGCTTTTTTATTATCATACTCTTCACCTTCAATCCTCTGGAATAACTTCTCTTTTTCTTATTATGGAAGGGCGCCTTTTAAAAGTTATTATGATGCCTGCTCAGATAGGCACTTATATATTTGGTCTTTTATTGGCACTTACTCCTGGTATCTTAACTGGTTTTATAGGATGGTTTCATTTAAAAATAGTATGTGTCTTGCTCTTATCGGGGTTTCATGGTTTTTTAGTTTGCATACATAGAAAATTAATAGCTGGAGTTTCTCTCTATACTCCTAATACTTATCGTTTATTAAATGAGGTTCCCACGGTTCTTTTGATCCTAATAGTTTTCTTGGTAGTCCTTAAGCCATTTTAGAAAGGTTTTCTTGGGTGAGGGTGTTTTGGGTCCTTACTTCTCTTCAAGATATTCGGGAAAAAAAGAAACTTTCGCGGAAGGTTGGAAGGATTCAAGTTACCTTTTTAGATATTTTGACTCGTGAAAAAAGAGCTATTCTAGAATTACCTAAAGCCTTGTAGCTATCTCAGAGATGCAAATCAGAGAAAAAGCCATACCCTTTTTTTACAATAAGAGTATAATATATGAAGATTAAGTCTTTGCTGAAGCAAATTAAGAAGTTCCTTTATGTTTGGGGAAGCTTTCTTAATTTTAAAAGGGTTCATCCTTTTTAGTGATGAGTGAAAGTTTTTCTTGCTTTTTTGGTTTTGCATGCTTATAAGGGAAAAAGACACGTTAAAAAATAAATACGGTCTCATTTACACATAAACTTATCCCCACACATTGTTAGTAATTTTTATATCACTTAGGACTCTCTATGAATTTGAAGGAACTTAAAGAAAAGTCTCCAACAGACTTATTAATGTATGCTGAGCAATTAAATATTGAAAATCCCTCTAGTATGCGGACTCAAGATTTAATGTACGCTATTTTAAAATATTTAGCTGAAAACGGAACCGCCATCTATGGTGAAGGTGTTATAGAGGTTATGCCTGACGGCTTTGGTTTTTTGCGTTCCCCACAGGCAAATTATCTTCCAGGACCTGATGATATTTATGTTTCTCCATCACAAGTAAGAAAATATGGTTTACGTACAGGAGATATTGTTGAAGGTCAAATACGTTCTCCTAAAGATGGGGAGCGCTATTTTGCAATGCTTCAAATTAACAAAGTTAATTTTGAAGATCCTGAGAAAATTCGAAACCGTATTAATTTTGATAACTTAACACCATTGTATCCCTTGGAACGTTTTACAATGGAAATTGATCGCCCTAATCAAAAAGACTACACTCTTCGTGTTTTAGATTTAATTACTCCTCTGGGAAAAGGACAAAGAGCACTTATAGTTGCTCCTCCGCGTACTGGTAAAACGGTGATGTTGCAAAACATTGCACATGCCATTGCAGAAAATCATCCAGAAGTTTATCTAATAGTGCTTCTCATTGATGAGCGTCCTGAGGAAGTCACTGATATGGCACGTTCAGTAAAAGGAGAAGTAGTTAGTTCTACCTTTGATGAACCTGCTTCTCGACATGTTCAAGTGGCTGAAATGGTTATAGAAAAAGCTAAACGCCTTGTAGAATGTAAAAAAGATGTTGTCATTCTTTTAGATTCTATTACACGTTTAGCTCGTGCCTATAATACTGTTGTTCCTTCTTCTGGTAAGGTTCTTACCGGTGGTGTTGACGCGAATGCCCTACAAAAACCTAAACGTTTTTTTGGAGCAGCACGTAATATTGAAGAAGGCGGCTCTCTTACAATAATAGCAACGGCGCTTATAGAAACTGGCTCTCGTATGGATGAAGTCATCTTTGAAGAATTTAAAGGCACTGGTAACGCTGAAATCGTTATGGATCGCAAAGTTGCTGATAAACGTATTTTCCCTGCGATTGATATCACAAAGTCTGGTACACGTAAGGAAGAACTTCTTGTTGATAAAACTATTCTTTCAAAAATGTGGGTATTGCGTCGTGTTCTTATGCCTATGGGAACGGTTGATGGTATGGAATTTTTAATGGATAAGCTAAAAAATTCTAAAAACAATATGGACTTTTTCTCAGCAATGAATACTTAATTTTCATGGATTTTTATGATGCATTCCTGGATACTTGGACTTTTTTAAATGTTTCACGTGAAACATTTGACAAATTAAA
Source organism: uncultured Alphaproteobacteria bacterium (assembly GCA_964442815.1). Lineage (GTDB taxonomy): Bacteria > Pseudomonadota > Alphaproteobacteria > 16-39-46 > 16-39-46 > CAYUAL01. The sequence continues at coordinate 7,147 of CAYUAL010000065.1, forward strand.
TACTTATCTTTTCCTATTGATTGAAGAAAATAAAAAACATAATTTGATCCGTTATTCTTCTTTAGAAGACTTATGGAAGAGGCATATTATTGATTCGGCCCAATTATCTTTATATGTTTCACGTGAAACAAAAAGAATCGTTGACGTGGGTTCCGGAAATGGCTGTCCAGGTATAATTTTATCTATTTTATTTCCAACAAAAGAGATCTATTTAGTAGAATCAAAACAAAAGAAAATTTCTTTTCTAAAAAAATGTACGGAGCAGCTTTCTTTAAATGCCAAAGTAATTGGGGAGCGTATAGAAAAAACCATATTATCTGATATTGATTGTATTACTGCTCGCGCTGTAGCAGAGCTTTCACAGCTTCTAGAATGGCTATATCCTTTGGCAAAAAAAAACACGTACTACTTATTTCCTAAAGGTAGAAAAGGGGAGGAAGAAATTAAAAATGCTCTCCTGAAATGGGATTTTAAATATAGAATAATCGATAGCATGACGGATAAAGAAGGAAAAATTCTTTTAATTTCATCTGGTATCAAAAGAAAGAATAAAAGTAATATAGATTAAAGATTTATATTTACAGAAAGCTTAATACCTCTTAAAAAAGTAAAAAGGTTTTGAGAGGATTCATGCAACATACTATCGCTATTGCAAATCAAAAAGGTGGCGTTGGAAAAACCACAACAGCAGTTAATCTTGCAACTGGACTAGCTGCTATTGGAAAGGAAGTTCTGCTTATTGATTTAGATCCTCAAGGAAACGCCAGTACGGGTTTTGGAATTCCTATGGATAAGCGTAAACCTGGTAGTTATGAGTTTATTGAACAGCTATGTAAGAGTGGCAATTGTATTCGTTTAACGGAAATTCCTCATTTGAAAATACTACCTGCTTATGAAAGTTTAGCTGGAGCCGAAATAGAACTTGTTAATCAAAAAGAACGAGAAAGTCATTTAAAAAAAGCTTTGCTAACCCTTTCTATACCCTTTGATTATATAATAATAGACTGCCCACCTTCCTTAAGTTTATTAACTCTTAATGCTCTTTGTGCAGCTCAAAGTATTCTAATACCTATTCAATGTGAATTTTATTCTTTAGAGGGCCTCTCTCACCTTTTAAAAACATTTCATCGTGTTCGTACTAGTTTTAATCCCTATCTTGAGCTTGAAGGTATAGTCTTAACCATGTTTGATAAGAGAAATAGTTTATCAGATCAGGTAGCTCAAGATGTAATTATGCATTTAGGAGATTCTGTTTTTAAAACGGTTATTCCAAGAAATGTACGTGTTTCCGAAGCTCCTTCCCATGGAAAGCCAGCTCTTATTTATGATTTTAAGTGTTCTGGATCGCTTGCCTATATGGAGCTCGCGCGTGAGTTATTACAAAGAAGAAAAAATAAAACAGCACAAAACATAAAAAAGGTTAGCTAAAATGCAAAAGAGATCTTTAGGGCGTGGTCTTTCTTCCTTATTTGAGACGTCATATGGCAGCGATGATGAGCAGACACAGAAAGAAAACAAGGTAGATTTTTCAGATAAAAATACAAAGAACCAATTAAATATCCATAATGTTTCTATAGAGAAAATTATAGCGGGGCCTTTCCAACCTCGCAAAAAATTCCAAGAAGAAGAAATACAAAATCTATCTTTTTC
>CAYUAL010000066.1:0-8781 GCA_964442815.1 uncultured Alphaproteobacteria bacterium
ATATATAAAAATCTTTCTTACAATGGCTTGATCTTTTTATAGTATTTGCGTTAAATTAAAAAATAAAGCCTTAATATAAAAATAAAAAAATAGGACAGGGTACATGAAGGACGAACAAAAAACTTCTAAAAAAGACGCACATACCCTTACACGGGCAAAACTGGCAGATACAATCCAAGAAAAATATGGAGAAACCCTCCACTTATCTAGACAGCGTTATGGAGATATAGTGGATGCTTTTTTTGATGAAATTTGTCAGAGCCTAAGAAAAGGAGAGGGTGTAAAAATTTCCTCCTTTGGATCTTTTTTAGTGCGTCATAAAAGAGCGCGCGTTGGGCGCAATCCTAAGACAGGTATTAGTGCTCCTATTTCAGAACGTAGGGTAGTAACTTTTCGTCCTTCTCATTATTTAAGAGGTCGCATTAATTCGCCGAAACATAAGTAAAAGATATGCTTCTAAATAAAGAGCCTTCAGAAAGTTTATGCCTTTTTTATACGACGTTTCCTTCTGAAAAAACGACAAAAGAAGTAATCTCTTATTTACTAGAACAAAAACTCCTTGCTTGCGCTAATTTTTTTCCTATTACTTCAATGTACATATGGGAAGGAGAGAAAGAAGAAGGTATGGAAATTGGATGCTATTTAAAGACAGTAGCTTCAAAAAAAGAACTTTTCCGTCAATACTTTCTAGAAAAACATCCTTATGATGTGCCTTGCCTTATTGAGTTTACTATTGAGGAAGTGCATAAACCCTACTTAAGCTGGGCTAAAGAAATTATACTATAAAAGTTAGTATAATAACAATATTGGAATTACCAAGAATAAATATCATAATAAAAAAAATACAACAAAAATCCTCTATATTCTTTCAGAATATAGAATAGAGGAAAATAAAATGAGGCTTACTTCTTGGATATTTTTTCCTTGTAGGAAGAAAATATGGTTTTTAGCACTCCTCTTAAGTTTGTTTTTAGGGAATAATGCTCAAAGTATGGAGGAAGAAGTAGAAAGCCTCGAAAGACTGCGTAGAGCTACAATACTACCACTAATGACACAGCAATTGAGAGACACCCAAAGGCAATTAGAAGAAACTCGGCGAAAATTAAATGAAGTTCAAGAGGAACAAAAAAGGACTCAAAGCCAATTAGAAAAGGCTCAAAAAGATGTAGAACTTTTTAGAAGAGCAATGCATCTTGCTCAAACGCGTGCACGTTTGGAAGGGGTGCGTGCGGAGGCAGCTGAAGAAAAACTTAAAATAGTTTCTCCGATACTTGAAAGTTTCCGTAAATTAAGACGCTTCGTAAAATTACGACAAAAAAATTTTAGTATATAGTATCACAAAATTATATAAATACAATATAATAAAATTTATTGGATATTTCGTAAATTTTTTGTAAACTGTAACTAATAAATAACAAAATACACATCCTATAAAAAATAAAAGGGATTTATGCTTCGGTAAGGGGGGTAGAATCATGTCTGCTGCAAATCAGAATCTTCTTTCTTTTTGGATATCTGTTTTTTTCACTCTGCTTATAAGTATGCTTATAGAAACACAAGCAAGAGCAATGAATGACATAGAACTAATAGAAGCTCCATCACCTTTCGAAGAATTAAGGCAAAGAGCGCAAGCTCTTCCTCAGAAAAGAGCTGGCGATCCCTCTCTTCAAAGCGAGGTAGAAGATATCTTTTTAAAACTTGCTCAAATGACCGGCTTAAAACCGGATGATGGTAAGCTTTTAACTGGTTATACACTAAGAGCTGCTCGTGAATGGCACACAAATCTTCTACTAAATCTATCAAAAGAAGCAGGGAGATTAAGAGCTGCACTAGTAAGGAGAGAAGATATTAATACTTTACTACAAATAGCTCAAATTGACGCAATAGCCCCTCTTTTAAAAAGACGTATCCGAACCTGGTGGCCAGATGCACAAGAAGCGGGACAAAAAATTGCTTTAGAAGACTCGGTTCCTGATGGTCTTATTCAACCAGAAGGTTTTAAACAAGCTAGGTCCTTATGGAAAGATACGCAAGGCGCAAGTATTCTAACCATATTGCCTTATGATATCCCCATTGTTCTAGAGACTTTGGATTCTCTTTTTAGCGCTTTAACTGTATTATCCCAAACCGCAAAAGGAGCTCCATTGAGCCCCCAAAAACATTATAGTCTTACCGAAGTCTTTAAAGCTTTTGATTCTAACGATAAAGAAACTACTCTGTCCAAATGGGGGTGCAACTTTCAAAAATACATATACGAATTTCTTATACAACGAATTAAAGGATCTAGAGATGGTAGAAGAGCACAGGAAATAGCTGAGGCAGAAAGGCGACATGAAGAAAAAAGGCTTGTAGAACAGCAAAGAGAAATGCTACGCCGTGCAGAACAACAAAGATTTTTGCAACAAGCAGAAGAAGAAAGAGCAAGGGCTTCTTCTCAAACAGTAGGAGCTTCAAACGAAAGCCTTCTTCCTAAACCAGCGACGGATAGTACTGAGGATGAATTCTTAGAACTAGCCCGTAGAGAAAGCGCCCTTAGTCAGCAACAGGAGGCACTTCAAAACCAAACAGAAATAAAACTAGGAGAATTAAGACGTATCTTAGAAGAAATTGATTCTCAACAAGAAAGAATAGAGGAACTTTCTAAACTTTATCAGCGCCTTTTACTATCTTTAGATGAGGGAGACGAGGGAGATGATACAACACCAGCTGAGGGAAGTGATACAATAACAGCTCGACAGAAAATGGAAGCTTTTGAAAGGGCAGAATATGGAAAAAAATTACAAACTCTCCGTCAAACAATAAGTCAAGCCGTACATGCCTTTCAAGAGGAAAATGCAAAAGGGAATGCTACCATAGAAGGACTTCTACAATCAGTTGGAACTGGAGGTTTAGAGCATAATGCAGAATTTGACAGGAGTTATAGAAATTATGTTGAAACTGCTGAAAGAATATATTCTTTCTTGAGAGGTAACCTTGCCGGTATTCCAAGTGAATCGTATGCTTATATGCTTCAGGACATACGCGTTAACATACAAGAAATTACCCGAGATTTTAGTGCTCAAATAGACAGACTTGAAGCAAATGCCGACATAGACTATGCAGCCGAAATTGAACACATACTATCTCACAGGAGGCATTTAACAGAGGAAACAGACCGCTTACAAAAGCTTCTCTTACAAAAAGAAGAAGAGGAGCGCACAAGAATAGCAATGGAAACTGAGAAAGAGCATCTCAGAATCCGGACAGAAGAAGCTTTACGGCAAGAAAATGCTGAAAGAGAACGCGCCCTAGAAACAGAAAGAGCTAGAGCTAAACGTCTAGAGCAAGAAAATGCTGAAAGAGAACGCGCCCTAGAAGAGGAAAGAGCTAGAGCTAGACGTCTAGAGCTAGAAAATGCTGAAAGAGAACGCGCCCTAGAAACAGAAAGAGCTAGAGCTAGACGTTTAGCAGAAGAAAATGAAACACTTTCTACTACAAGAATTGGAGCGAGTCTTGATACCTTAGAACAACTCCAAAGGATGACGAATCTTCCTGTTCTTGAAATTGCACGACAAATGGCAATGCGGGCAATTCAAATGGCAGAAGAAGATTTGAGAAGGAAAGCAGAGGAAGCTTCGAGAAAAGAAAAAGAAGAATTGACATTTGTTGATCGTAAAGCTGCTTCAGCTGATATGGTAGGAGAAGCTTCCTCTTCTGCTGTAGAAGAAGAAGCCAACGTTATACCTATAGATTCTCGAGTAGATTCTCACACTGAATCAGCTGAAGAAATATCTGGGCAAAAACAGAGCTATCCAGAATCACGAGAACAAACGCCATCTATTATGCAGGCTATTCGTGAAGAACTAGAGAAATTCTTTAGCTCTCAACGTGAAAAAATTGCCGCAGAACGTACTCAAATACTGGAATCTGTGGGAGAGGTTGCTTCTGAGTTAAGTACAATAACATTACCAATTCCTGCCCTTAATGGAATTCTTCATCGAACAGAAGTTACGCCAGTTCCACTTTCTATTGACGAGCTCGTAGAAAGACATAAAGAGGAAATGGCACGTAAAGTGTTTGATCCTATGGAAACTGCGATAACTCACTTGCCAGAAGTGCTTTCTACATTGATTCAAAGCTCTATGATTAAGCATGCTGTGTATGGCGCACCGGTCACTGCTCTCTCTACATTATTTGAGCAAGCACAAAAGAGGTCACAAACTCAACCAGATATTATAGCAGAATACCATACCAACGTGAATACAGCAGGAAAGCAAGCAGCATCACTTCTTAGGACTCTTGCTTCTTCTTCTCTTGCTTCAATGCCCGCATCTACTCCTATGGCTTCTAAATCAGCTGCAAGCAGTGAAGGCTCCGCTTCTTCAGCAGGATATAGAGAAGTCTTTACACGGCTTGCAGATAGGTTAGATGAAAATCAACGCCTTGCTGCATTACCTCAAAGGGTAACTGCTGAAATGCTTCATAGCCTTAAACCTGTTCCAACTATGTCCCAGCAGTTTATGCCATCCACAAGAACAAGGTCAAGAAGCCACACTGGAGGTTTTAATAGAAGTAACGGCCTTAATACAGGTACTTTATTAAATGTAGCTGCTTCTTAAGATTAAAAGTCTGATAGGAAAAAACCGAAATATCTCCTAGATATTTCGGTTTTTTTATTGACCTTTCCTAATACGTTGATATCTATAGGGCATAGAAGATATATAAATCGGACATAAATGTGGACGTTATTGGGTTGTTTTTAGATACTCCTTATTATTAGAGAATTAATATGAAATACTTAGGCTCATGTCATTGCCAACGCGTTAAACTTGAATGCGAGTTGGCATTAAATAAGCCCACTCTCTGTAACTGTTCCTATTGCAGTATGCGAAATTCTATTGTTCATGTGGCTGATACTATTAATATAAATAGTGATCCAGATGAGTTAACATGCTATCAATTTAATAAAATGAAGGGCGAACATTATTTTTGTAAACATTGTGGTATCTTTATTTATCTTAAACCACCAGTGCCTATTTTTCCGTTTGCGGTAAATCTATGTATTCTTGATAATTGTAACTGGAAAGAATTTGACTTATTTCATTTTGATGGAAAACAGCTATAGCAAACTGGTATCCTTAATTTCAAACGATTATATATTATTCCTGTAATAAAAGTTACAGGAATAATTAAATATATATGTTATGATTTTTTCTCTCCTATGGAGCACCAACCAGCTACTCAAGCACCTTAAAGAGAAAGGAAAACCATTTATGCAAAGAAAATTTCTCCAGCAATGAGAAGGTTGGTAATTTACGTAAAAAAATCCAGGAATAACAAATAAATTTTTCTCCTAAAAATATCTCAAAATAACCCTATAGATCTTGCTCGATCTCTAGCGCTCTATATGATAACTTAAGAAGAAGCATTAAGCTCCTAAACTTCTTCTTATGGGTCTTTAAAAAACTCCTTAAACTTTATTATAGGGTTCAGCTCCAAAATATAAATAAAAAATAGAATCTTTCATTTAAAGGATAAAAAAAGTATGCACCTACCTCGCAAACAGGCTTCCATTGTTTTTAAGGCTCTCCAAAATTGGCAAGAAACAGGCCTTATCTCTGAAAAACTTTCCAGCAAACTCCATCTCTCAATCAAGATATATCCCTTTGATTGGAAACGTCTTGCCCGCTATTCTTTTATTATTTCTATTATTTGCATGATTATTGCAATAACTGCAGTTTTTACCGATGAATGGATCATACAACTCATTCAATCTGTTTTTACAGCCCCTATTTTAATGAAAGGCATTTTTTTCGGCATTCTTGCAGCTTGCTTATATACTCTTGGATCAATTTTAAAAAAACATAAACCCCATATGCTTTTTCGCAATGAAGCAATCTTATTCTTAGGTATCCTATCGACCTCGGGCAGCTTAGCATATGTGGGGCAGTATCTTGAAATATCTCCTGAGCACTCTGGCCCCCTTCTTCTGACACTGTCTATCATTTATGGTGTATTAGGTATTCAGCTCCAGTCTAAACTCATCTGGATCTTCTTTCTTTTGTCTCTAGGGGGATGGTTAGGCCTTGAAACAGGGTATCTATCCGGCTGGGGAAGCTATTATCTCGGAATGAACTATCCCATAAGGTTTATCCTATTTGGCAGCATTTTACTTATTGCCTCTTCTTTTATGAAACATAGAGCCCTCCTTACATCCCTTTATAATACATCACGCATCATGGGGCTTCTTTATCTTTTTATATCATTATGGGTCCTATCCATTTTTGGAGACACACATGATTTTATAGCGTGGACGTCTGTTAAACAAATTGAATTATTCCATTGGTCCCTTCTTTTTGGTCTAGCTTCTGTGGCTTCTATTTATTATGGACTAAGATATGACGATAGAACCTCCTTTGGATTTGGGCTTACGTTTCTTTTTATCAATCTTTATACGCGATTTTTTGAATATTTTTGGAATGCCCTCCATAAAGCACTCTTTTTTGCACTTTTAGGGATAAGCCTTTGGTATCTTGGAACCCATGCAGAACGCATATGGAATTTTAGATATAAAAAGCGAGCTTAAACTCTCTAAGAAAATTTGGGAAAGCAATATTTGAGAGCATAGAGAACTTAGCATGCAATGGAGTGAATTTTCATTTGTTTTAGGCCCTTCGGAAATCAGCGGCATCGGGGTGTTTGCAACCCATGACCTTCCTAAGGGGGCAAAGATTTTTTCCGGGACGCATGTTCAAAGAAAAATGAAGATAAAAGAAGTCCCTCCTGCGTTTCTCAAATACTGTGTTTTTCTAAATGATGAGGAATGTATAGGTCCGGAACGGTTTGATCGCATGGAAATAGGATGGTATTTGAATCATTCCCATACGCCAAACATCTCTATAACCCCAGAAAAGAGAGCAATCGCTATTTGCGACATCAAAGCTGGGGACGAAATTCTATTAGATTATAATGAACTTAATGAACCTGAGCACTTAAAAGAAACTTATTATGGAAATCCTTAGGGATTCAGATGAAAGATATCTTTGCTAAAATTTATCAGGATAATTTATGGGAAAGCTCAGAAACTAAATCTGGCATTGGATCAGAAATAGCCCATACACAAGAAATAAGAATAAAAATTTCAGAGTTACTTAAAAAATTTAGAATCAAAACTCTTTTTGATGCACCTTGTGGTGAATTTAACTGGCTGAAAAAAATGGATTTGTCTGGGATTGACTACATAGGTAGCGATATTCTCCCAGAAATTATTGAGTCTAATATAAAGCTTTACTCTAGTGATTCTATAGCTTTTATAACTCTTGATATTACTAAAGATTCTTTACCGCAGGCATGCCTTATGCTTACCAGAGATTGTCTTGTCCATTTTTCTTATCAAGATATAAATCATTTTCTTTCAAATCTACATCGATCAAATATTAAATACTTATTAACCACAACCTTTACAGATCGAGTAACTAATCACGATATAGTAACGGGCGATTGGCGCCCTCTTAACTTGCAGATAACCCCCTTTTGTTTCCCTGCCCCTCTTCACATCATCAATGAAAAATTTCAAGCCTATGATGGCTTATTCCCTGATAAGTCTCTAGCTTTATATAATGTTAAAGATTTGCCTGCTAGTTTGATAGAGACCCAAAGCACTCAAAACATAGCAACCAAACATGCTTCTAAAATTGGAAGACATTTTTAGTGCTTGTTTCAACATAAGTCTTTTTATGGTAGTTTAAGGCCATTCGTAAAAAAACTATCAGAAAACAATTTTACATGTCGCCACCTACATCCTCGTCCCCTACTCCTCTTTTTGATACATTGGAACACTTATATGGTCAGTATAAGCAATGTCAAAGCGAAGGATATCAGGCCGTTGTTTCTACATGGCTTAAAAGTTGCCTAAAAGATATTGAAATTCCTAATTATGCTGTGAAAGAATACTACCATGTGCTTCTTTTCCTCTACAGCTATCGAGGAAGCTTAGATACCTTTAACTCTTATAGACGGGAGCTGGAGCGTTTTATGCAATGGAGCTGGTTCATTCATAAAAAGTCTATCTTAGAGCTTAAGCGTTTAGATATTGAGGCTTTTATTGAATTCTGCCAGAATCCTCCTAAGTCCTGGATTAGCTTGAAAATCGTAAGCCGCTTTATGAATCAGGATGGACAGCGCGCACCTAATCCTGAGTGGCGTCCTTTTACGGTGAAAGTTTCTAAAAAAGCATTTCAAGATGGTCAAAGGCCTGAAAAGAAAGATTTTGAACTCTCTCAGCAAGCTATTAAGCAAATTTTTGCCATTTTAGGGGCTTTTTATAATGCCCTCATCCAAGAAGAAGTGACAGAAAGCAATCCTGTACTTCAAATCCGTCAAAAGAGCAAATTCGTCCGGAAGCAACAAAATACTTCTGTTATAAGGCGTTTATCCGATCAGCAATGGGAAACCGTTTTAAAAACAGCTCATAGACTAGCCTTAAAAGATCCTGTACAGCATAAACGCACCCTTTTTATTATGCAGGCTCTCTATGGTATGTATCTTCGTATATCGGAATTAGCCTCTAGTCCCCGTTGGCAGCCTAAAATGTCGGACTTTTTTCGTGATGTGCATGGAAACTGGTGGTTTCGAACAGTTGGGAAAGGCAATAAACTTCGGCAAATTGCCGTAAGCCCTGATATGCTACAAGCATTGAAAGACTATAGAGATTACTTGGGCCTTTCCCCTCTTCCCTCGCCTGATGATAATGAGCCTCTTCTTTCTAAGCTAAAGGGAAAAGGGCCTATTGAGGATACGCGT
>CAYUAL010000067.1:0-8750 GCA_964442815.1 uncultured Alphaproteobacteria bacterium
CTACTAGGCAAGAAACGATAATCACAACGATTATGGTTATGATCATGGTGGTAGTGATGGCTCTTTTCTTTTTAGGGGTAGATCAAATTCTATCTCGCGTTGTTCGTTTTATATTAGGGTTATAGAACCATATTTTTAGATACAAAGAGGGGGAAATGATGGCCCAAGGGCCACAGTGGTATATAGTTCAGATACATTCAGGATCTGAAAAAAAGGTTGCGCAAGGTATTCGTGAACAAGCGGACAAAAAAGGATATGGAGATCTTATACAGGATATTCTTATCCCAACCGAAGAGGTTGTTGAAATCCGTAAGGGAACAAAAGTAAATACCGAAAGAAAGTTTTTTCCAGGGTATATACTTGTGCGTATGGTCCTTAATGAAGAGACGTGGCATCTTGTTAGGCATATCCCCAAAGTAGGAGGATTCTTAGGAGCGCGCGGTAAACCTATGCCTATCAGCGAAGCAGAAGCACAACGTATTATACAGCAAGTTCAAGAGGGAGTGGAAAAGCCTCGGACATCTGTAATTTTTGAAGTTGGTGAGCAAGTACGTGTTTGCGATGGCCCCTTTAGCTCCTTTAACGGTACAGTAGAAGAGATCGACGAAGAAAAGTCCCGTCTAAAAGTGGCGGTATCTATTTTTGGTAGATCAACACCTGTAGACCTTGACTTTACCCAAGTAGAAAAGGTAAAGTGAACGTCTTTTCTTGCGGTAGGGTCGGCCAGATCCGTTATTAACCGCGAAACACCGCCTTTGAATTATTCAAAGGCACTCAAACTTTAAAGAGTGGAGAATAGTATGGCAAAAAAAGTTGCAGGTTATATTAAATTGCAGGTGCCTGCCGGACAGGCAAACCCCTCACCGCCCATTGGTCCTGCCTTGGGTCAACGGGGATTAAATATTATGGAATTTTGTAAAGCATTTAATGCGCAAACTCAGGGGTTAGAACCTGGGATGCCGATTCCTGTTGTTATAACAGCGTATGCAGACCGGACTTTTACTTTTATTACAAAAACTCCTCCGGTAACGTTTTTCTTAAAAAAAGCGGCTAAGATTCAAAAGGGATCAAAGACTCCAGGTCTTGGGGCAGCGGTAGGTAAGGTAACAATGGCGCAGGTAAGAGAAATTGCAGAAAAGAAAATGCAAGATCTTAATGCTAATGATATAGAGGCAGCATGTCAGATGATTATTGGCTCTGCTCGGTCTATGAATCTTGAAGTAGTGGAGTAAGATTATGTCACACTATGGAAAACGTTTAAGAAAAGCATACGAAGGTATTGATAAAGAAGCTCTCTATTCCTTAGAAGAAGCAATAAAGCTTGTAAAATCTCGTGCAAAAGCAAAGTTTGACGAAACAATCGAAGTTGTTATGAACCTAAATATAGATTCGCGCAAAGCAGAAGAAGCTGTGCGTGGTATTGTTCAACTCCCGCATGGTACAGGTAAAACGGTTCGTGTAGCCGTCTTTGCTCGTGGTGCAAAAGCTGAAGAAGCTAAAGCAGCAGGTGCAGAGATTATAGGTGCTGAAGATCTTGTGGAAGAGATTATAAAGGGTCGGTTGGATTTTGATAAGTGTATTGCTACACCTGATATGATGGTTCTTATGGGAAAATTAGGTAAGGTATTAGGGCCTCGTGGTCTTATGCCAAATCCAAAATTGGGAACCGTTACTATTGACGTTGCAGCTGCGGTGAAAGCAGTAAAAGGCGGCCAAGTTGAGTTTCGGCCTGATAGGGCAGGAGTCCTTCACGCAGGAATTGGAAAAGCAAGTTTTTCTGAAAAGCATATTTTAGAAAATATTCAGGCTTTTTTTAATGCTGTTTTGAAGGCAAAGCCTCAAGGCCTTAAGGGAACTTATGTAGGGAAAACCTCCATTAGTTCAACAATGGGAATTGGCGTAAAAGTTAATCCTGTTGATATACGTAATGCTTGATCTTTCCCTTTAAATTGGGTATATGTCAGGCACATGTTTGCGAAAAAGAGCTCGTGCTATCAGTTTCGTCCAAGACTGCAGGTAGTTTTTTAAACCCTAAGGTACAAAAAGTACGCCTGTAGTAGACAGAATAAAATCAAAGATGCTGAATCTTTGGTTCTCTGGACATGAGTGAGAAACTAGCTCATTCGTAAGGTTCAATAAGCTCTATATCTTAAAGTTTATTAAAAATTTTAAGGTTAAGAGGGTATGTTTTGAAATGGAGACGTATCCGTGGATCGTATAGAGAAAGAAGAGTTTGTAACATCTCTTCAAAAAGCGTTAACACACGCTGGGCTAGTTGTAGTAACTCATGCTCAAGGTTTAACCGTGGCAGAAGTTTCTAGCTTACGCCGTAAAATGCGTGATGAAGGAGCATCCTTTAAAGTTACTAAAAATACTTTGGCACGCCTCGCTGTAAAGGGAACAAAGTTCGAAGGTATCTACTCATTTTTGAGCGGTCCTACGGCTTTGGCCTATTCTGAGGACCCCATTGCAGCAGCTAAAGTTGCAGTAAAGTTTGCTAATGATAATGAGAAGCTTAAAGTTGTAGGCGCTTGCCTCAATGGCGAACTTCTTGATGCCGCAGCAGTAAAAAGACTAGCTGAGCTACCTTCCCTTGATGAACTTCGAGGTAAGTTGGTTGGTCTTTTGGTTGCACCTGCAGGTAAAATTGCAAGGATTACCCAAGCTCCAGCAGCACAGTTGGCACGTGTTTTAAATGCCTATGCTACTAAGGGCTAATGGTTAATATTACACTTTAATGTGTAGGTTTTTACTTATTCCAGAGAATATATAAAGGAGACTTAAAATGGCTGATTTACAAAAAATAGTTGATGATCTTTCTAAGCTTACAGTTTTAGAAGCTGCAGAGCTTTCAAAGTTATTGGAAGAGAAGTGGGGTGTTTCTGCTGCTGCTCCTATTGCTGTTGCTGCAGTAGCTGGTGGTGGTGCTGCTGAAGCTGCTGAAGCTAAGACTGAATTCAATGTTATTTTGAAGGATGCAGGTGCTAATAAGATTAACGTCATTAAAGAAGTACGCACAATCACAGGACTTGGCTTGAAAGAAGCAAAAGATCTTGTTGAAGCAGCAAATCCTGGTGCTCCAAAGGCAATTAAAGAAGGAGTAAACAAAGAAGAAGCAGACAAGCTAAAGAAGCAGCTTGAAGAAGCCGGCGCTGTTGTTGAAATTAACTAATTAAATTTTTTTAAGGAAAGGTTGGAAGAGATTTTTCTTCCTACCTTTCTTTATATTTAGAATGAGGGGCTTGTCCCCAAGTAAAAATGAGTTAGAGAGTCTTGAGCTGGTGGTTCAAGGCTTTTGGTGTAAGTTGATACAACGTATGATAAGTATAAAGCACAGATACTGCCTTCCTTTAAGATAAAGATTTTAAAGGAAAGGTAGGTTTTTGCTTTTTGGATAAGAATTTTTTACGTAAGGAAAAAAGAGGTACGTATGACACGATCTTTTACAGAGCGGAAACGGTTTCGTAAAAATTTTGGGCGCATTCCTGAAGTGGCGCCTATGCCTAACCTTATTGAAGTTCAGAAAAATTCTTATGATGCCTTTTTGCAAATGTATATGCGTCCTGAGAAACGTACAAGTGTGGGTTTGCAAGAAGTTTTACGCTCCGTATTTCCTATTGTAGATTTTTCTGGGCGTGCACAGCTTGAGTTCGTAGCCTACGAGTTGAGCGAGCCAAAATATGATGTAGAAGAATGTCGCCAGCGAGATATGACTTATGCGGCTGCCCTTAAAGTAACGCTTCGTCTTGTTGTTTGGGATGTAGACGCCGACACAGGAGCCCGTTCTATTCGAGATATAAAGGAGCAAGATGTATATCTGGGAGATATACCTCTTATGACTTCCAATGGAACATTTATTATCAATGGAACTGAGCGTGTTATTGTTTCTCAGATGCACAGATCTCCAGGTGTATTTTTTGACCACGATGGTGGAAAAACGCACGCATCTGGAAAATATTTGTTTGCAGCGCGTGTTATACCCTATCGAGGTTCATGGTTAGATTTTGAATTCGACCCTCGTGATTTAATACATGTCCGTATTGATAGAAAACGCAAGATTCCTGTCACAACTTTTTTGATGTGCTTAGATAGCGCTGAAACAGAAAAGTTGCGAAAGAAGGCTAAAAAAGACGATAAAATTCTAAGCCCTTATGAAGTAACAGGGATGACAAAAGAAGAAATTCTTTCTTATTTTTATCAAACCGTAGTCTATAAGCGTAAGGATCAAGAATGGGAACTTCCTTTTGTTCCTGAACAATGGCGTGGTTTAAAATTAGAGCAAGATCTTATTAACGCAGAAACTGGTGAAGTAGCCACAAAAGCTGGAACTAAGCTTACGGTTCGTCAGGCAAAAAAATTAGCAGAGCAAGGTCTCGAGAAAATATGTGTTCGCCACGAAGATATTATAGGAAAATATTTAGCTTCCGATATTATCAATGAAGAAACGGGTGAGATCTATGCAGAAGCAGGCGATGAAATTACTCCTGCTCTCTTAAAAGAATTAGATCAAGTTAAAATTAAAACGCTTCCGACCCTTGCTATTGATCATGTCAATGTAGGGCCTTATATGCGCAATACGCTTGCGGCAGATAAGAACGATTGCCGAGAAGAAGCTTTATTAGATATTTATCGTGTTATGCGCCCTGGAGAACCACCAACGTTGGAAGGGGCAGAGATATTATTTAATAATCTCTTTTTTGATGAAGATAGATATGACTTATCAGCTGTTGGGCGTGTTAAAATGAACTCACGCTTGGGTTTTGAGACAGACGATACAGTGCGTGTTCTTAGAAAAGAAGATATCTTAGCTATTTTAAAAGTTTTGGTAGAGCTAAAAGATGGTCGTGGGGAAATTGATGATATTGATAACCTTGCGAATCGTCGTGTGCGTTCTGTTGGAGAGCTTTTAGAAAACCAATTCCGTCTTGGTCTTGTTCGCATGGAACGTTCTATTAAAGAGCGTATGAGTTCTGTAGATATTGATACAATCATGCCGCATGACCTTGTAAATGCAAAGCCTGTGGTAGCTGCTGTTCGTGAGTTTTTTGGATCTTCACAGCTCTCTCAGTTTATGGATCAAACAAATCCTCTTTCTGAGATTACTCACAAGCGTCGTTTGTCCGCTTTAGGTCCAGGAGGTTTGACGCGTGATCGTGCTAGCTTTGAAGTACGTGACGTGCATCCTACCCATTATGGGCGTATTTGTCCTATTGAAACTCCTGAAGGTCCCAATATTGGTCTTATTAACTCTCTTTCTACTTATGCGCGTATCAATAAATATGGATTTATAGAAACACCCTATCGCAAAATAGAGAATGGACAGGTAACAGACGAAATTATTTACCTTTCTGCAATGGAAGAAGGGAAGCATATTATCGTTCAGGCAAATGCTCCTCTTACAAAAGACAGGCGTTTCGCAGAAGAATTCGTAACATGTCGTCAAAAAGGAGAATTCCTGACAGCTCCTGCTTCTGAAGTCGACTTAATGGACGTATCGCCTAAGCAGATCGTTTCTGTTGCAGCTTCTCTTATTCCTTTCCTTGAGAATGACGACGCTAACCGCGCTCTCATGGGATCAAACATGCAACGGCAAGCCGTTCCTCTTATTAAGGTGGAGGCGCCTCTTGTTGGTACGGGAATGGAAGCAGCGGTTGCAAGGGATTCAGGTGTTGTCGTGACTGCTAAGAGAAGCGGAATAGTTGACCAGGTAGATGCAACAAGAGTTGTGATTCGAGCAACAGAAGATACAGCTACGAATGCGCCAGGGGTGGATATTTACAATCTTCAAAAATTCCAAAGATCTAACCATAGCACCTGTATCAATCAAAAGCCTCTCGTAAAAGTGGGAGATATTATCTCTAAGGGTGATATCATTGCGGATGGTCCTTCTACAGATTTAGGAGAATTAGCTCTTGGGCGAAATGTTCTTGTCGCGTTTATGCCTTGGGCAGGATATAACTTTGAAGATTCTATAATTATTTCAGAACGTGTTGTGTCTGAGGACGTATTTACTTCTATTCATATAGAAGAATTTGAAATTATGGCTCGAGATACGCGGTTGGGAAATGAAGAAATTACCCGTGATATACCGAATGTAGGAGAAGAAAGTCTTCGTCAGTTGGATGAAGCTGGAATTGTTTTTATTGGAGCCGAAGTAAAGCCAGGAGACATTTTGGTAGGAAAAGTAACTCCTAAAGGTGAATCTCCTATGACGCCAGAAGAAAAGCTTCTTCGAGCTATATTTGGTGAAAAAGCGACAGACGTACGGGATACTTCTTTTAGGGTTCCTCCTGGAGTATCTGGTACTATCGTAGGTGTGCGTGTGTTCTCTCGTCGAGGAGTTGACAAAGATGAGCGTGCGATTGCCATTGAGCGTCAAGAAATTGAACGCTTAGCAAAAGACCGAGACGCGGAACGTGCTATTTTAGAAGGAAGTTTTTATGCTCGTATAAAAGCACTTCTTCTTAATCAGAAGCTTGCTAGTGCTCCTAAAGGTGCTTCCAAGGATATTAAGAAGGGCATAAAGATAACCGAAGATCTTCTCAGTTCTTTTTCTTCCGGTCAATGGAGGCAAATTGTAGTAGAAGACGATAAATGCATGGAAGATTTTGAGGCTCTCAAGAAGCAATTCGATGAGAGTATTGAAGAACTTCAAGCTCGTTTTAATGATAAGGTGGAAAAACTCCGTCAAGGAGATGAGCTTTCTCCCGGCGTCATGAAGATGGTTAAAGTATATGTAGCTGTAAAACGGAAACTGCAACCTGGAGATAAAATGGCAGGTCGCCATGGAAACAAAGGCGTGGTATCAAAAATTGTTTCTGTAGCAGATATGCCTTATTTAGAAGATGGTACGCCTGTGGATATAATTTTAAATCCTTTAGGGGTTCCATCCCGGATGAACGTAGGGCAAGTTTTAGAAACGCATCTTGGGTGGGCGTCTGCTGAACTTGGTAAAAAAGTTGCAAAGATAGTCGAGAAAATCCAAGCTGATTCTGAGATGCGTAAAGCAGCTCTGAAGGATCTTCGAGAAAACTTGATTGAGTATTATACAAAGGAAGATAAAAAGGATCTTCAAGCTCTTTCTGATGAGGAAGTAATAGAACTTTCGCGTAATCTTCAAAAAGGAATCCCCATAGCTACGCCAGTATTTGATGGGGCAAGAGAAACGGATATTATAGACGCATTAAAGCAGTCCGGTCTTTCTTCCACAGGTCAAGTTATACTTACGGATGGGAGAACGGGTATTTCGTTTGAGCGTCCTGTAACTGTTGGATGCATATATATGTTGAAGTTGCATCATCTTGTGGATGATAAAATTCATGCTAGATCCATCGGTCCTTACAGTCTCGTTACGCAGCAACCTTTGGGTGGTAAAGCTCAGTTTGGTGGTCAGCGTTTCGGAGAAATGGAGGTTTGGGCTCTTGAAGCGTATGGAGCAGCATATACATTGCAAGAAATGCTTACGATTAAGTCGGACGACGTTCCTGGTCGTACTAAAGTGTATGAATCTATAGTTCGTGGGGATGATACATTCGAGCCTGGTATTCCTGAATCCTTTAATGTTCTTGTAAAAGAATTAAAGTCTTTGGGGCTAAATGTAGAATTCACGCATATGCAGCAACAGGACGGAATAGACTAATACCCTAAAAGTTAACTGTAAATTAATCTGACGTTTTTATGTTTAAAATGCCTATAAGGAGTTTTTTATGAGTAACCCACTTGCTACTATTTTTGGTCAAGGAGGAACTCCTCAAGAGTTCGATGAAGTTCGGATTTCTGTTTCTAGTCCAGAGTTGATTAGATCGTGGTCTTATGGGGAAGTAAAGAAACCTGAGACTATTAACTATAGAACGTTTAAGCCTGAAAGAGATGGACTTTTCTGTGCCCGCATTTTTGGACCGGTTAAAGATTATGAATGTCTATGCGGAAAATATAAACGCATGAAATATCGAGGCGTTGTTTGTGAAAAATGCGGTGTAGAGGTAACCTTAACTAAAGTCCGACGGGAACGAATGGGGCATATCGAGCTAGCAGCTCCAGTAGCTCATATTTGGTTTTTAAAATCTTTACCTAGCCGCATTGGTCTTCTCTTAGACATGACATTAAGAGACTTAGAGCGGGTTCTTTATTTTGAAAGCTATATTGTTACCGAGCCAGGGCTTACGCCTCTTAAATTATACCAACTTTTAAGCGAAGAAGAGTATGCAAAAGCTCAAGATGAGTATGGTCAGGATAGCTTTAAAGCGGGTATTGGGGCTGAATCAATTCGAGAGTTGCTTAGTAATATTCAATTGGATGAAGAGCAGAAAAAGCTTCGAGAAGAATTAAAAGAAACGACTTCCGAGGTGAAGCGTAAGAAGATCGTAAAGAAGCTCAAGATAGTAGAAGCATTCTTAGAATCAAAAACACGTCCTGAATGGATGATATTAGAAGTTTTGCCAGTTATTCCACCAGAGTTACGTCCGCTTGTGCCTTTAGATGGCGGTCGTTTTGCTACTTCTGATTTAAATGATCTCTATCGACGCGTTATTAATCGTAACAACCGTTTAGAACGTCTCCTAGAGCTAAAGGCTCCTGATATCATTATACGAAATGAGAAGCGTATGCTTCAAGAATCGGTAGATGCTCTGTTTGATAACTCAAGACGCGCAAGACCTATTGCGGGTACGAATAAACGGCCATTAAAATCTCTTTCTGATATGTTGAAAGGGAAGCAAGGACGTTTCCGTCAAAACCTTTTAGGAAAGCGT
>CAYUAL010000068.1:0-6740 GCA_964442815.1 uncultured Alphaproteobacteria bacterium
TTGGTCACCAGAGCCTGTGGTAGTGATCTCCAAACCACTGGGAGACAGAGTCCCTTCGGTATATATATGCACCGGCCCTTCGGAGTCTATCTGAACAGGAACAGCATGTTCTTGGACCACAGTGCCGCTTTCACTATAACCGCCAAACAGGCCGCTTTTGCTGATATTGTAGAAGGCGACCTTGTTGTCAATGTTGGGGGAGGTTGCCATATGGCGTTTGGTACGAATATGGGCGCCGCCTTTACCTAGTTTAAAGGTGCCTCCGTGGATCGAGAAAGTCTCCATATAGGGCTCTGGGCGTGTTTGGCGTCCTGGGAAGATGCTACTGACATCGATTTGAGAGTCTGCCACTAATCGTCCTGCATTGACCCGCCCACTCATATGTGCAGGGTACGATTCCACCCGGTTGACGACGTGGGCGTAGGTTTTTTCGGAGGACCAAGGTCCCCAGCCACTTTCTACGGTGGTGTATACTGTTTCTTGCCAATGATGCTGGGCCCGTTGGACAGTCATGCGTCGATTATCAGCCACCAATAGCTGTCTGCCTTCTGTAATACCACTGGAGAAGTAAGAGTCGTAGTCTAGCCATGTGTAGGGGGCCGCCACCACGCTTAAAATGCCGCGGTGAGATCGTCCGTGGAGTTCTAAGATACCGCCGCTTGTAATTTCGCCGCCAGATTGAGGTACATACCTTCCATGGGTAGTCTCCTCATCTATAATTTCGTTGCCAAACCCAAATAGAAAGGCATGCTTTTTATCCTCTGTCCGTTGAATGACTCTTTCACTGATCACATTTCCATCAATAACAAGATATCTGTCGTCGTGGATGGTGCCTGTGTTGTGAAGGAGGGTATCGTCTCTGACAAGATTTATGGAAAGCCCTTGCTTGCCGCGAATGGTGGAGGTATTACGCATGGATCCTTTGGTTACTAATTGCGTAGGGCTTTCGAACACCAGGGGCTGAGTAACATCAATGGCGCCTTCTGTTTGGACATGGAGGGCCGATAGGACCGTGGTGGGCATGTGAACGGTAAGGTCTTTTTTCAAGAAAAGTTCGGTGAGAGGGGTTTTAAATCGGTTCGTCTCGCGTAAGTCAAAAGTGGGAACTTCTAATTGGATTTTTTCAAATGCTTCTATTTCTCCGCGGATGGTGGCGCCTACTTGGGCTTCTATGATGGCAACATCGGCTTCTATTGAATGATCGGGCGCTTGGTATACAACGGGAGCAGCGACTGCAGCTGTTTCGTCCGCAAGGATTTGGCCTCCAGCCAATACAGTGGTACCTGAGCCAACAGCTTCTACTCTACTGGCTTGAAGGAGGCCGTCTGTTTGTATAAGAGTACTTTGGGCATTGAACACAAGAGGATTGGATCCAATTACTTTAACGTCCCCTGCAACGTCCACATGGGGGGCCTGGACTACGACGGGCGTGTCTTCTTCTTGAGCATCGACGGTAACGCGGGATCCCTTTGTTAATTGGACGAGATACTGTGCAGCCAGGAGGAGGGGCGCGGAGACGTGCATGTGGCCTGTGACTCGGAAAATATGGGGCAATGCTTCTAATTCCAAGCGGCCAATTTGGCTGGTTCCGCCCATATCGACAACAAGTTCCGCGTTTGATCGCAAGTGTCCAACATTGATTGATCCGGCGGTTACTACAGCTTGGGAGTCTACTTGCGCGCGCTGGGATTCAAAGGAGCTAAAGGCCATCAAAGCTAAGGTTTGGGCAGCAATATGGATATTTTCGGTTAATCCCCACAGACCCATTCGGGCATTTAACATCGCACGGGCACCCCCTATGAAAATGTTAGGAGATAAAACGTCACCGTCTCCCAAAGAAAGACCGGCTTGTTCAAAGAGCTGTAGGATATTTCGTATAAGAGGAGAACGGCTTTGGGCAAGGACTAAGCTAGAAGAAGAAGCACGGCTACCGGCTTGACTGGGAAGATGGGAGAGGACTTCTGCAAAGTCCTGGCCCTTTTTGGAAAAATGTCCTGTTTTTAGGTCAATGATATTAGAAAAATCCGTGAAACCTTTTACTAGCATGAGCCCTTGTATGTTCAAAGCACAGATGCCATATCGGCAATCGTATGCTTGGAGAGTAAGTTGAAATTGGGTAGTAGGGCCTAAAAGCTCCCAGAATTCATCTAATTCTTTGGCCCATTGTACTTCTATTTGGCGTATAAGAGAAGCAATGTGATCATTTTTAATGGTTCTAAAGGTTGCTAACCGCCTGGTTATTTCTTGGGTAAGCGCGGTAAGTTCTGCTTGGGTTTGCTCTGGTAAAGTTGATAGAAGTTTAGAGTCTATAGAAATGGAGTCTCTATAATGAGTAATACGGACATTGTAGGGGCGTATATCCTTAGGAGCAGGAGGGAGATATACGGCAACCTGTCTCTTTCTCATAGGACCATAATCAATTCCATAAGAATGAGAATATGTAGGTGGGTTGGGTTTATCTCTTTCTCTTATTTCATGTTCAAGAGCTCTAGTGCACCGCCCAACTTCACTTTCAAGGAATTGACGTCTGCTGACTTCCTCTGCACGGATTTGGGCTTCTCTCTCAGCACGTTCTCGTTCTAATCGTCGGCGAGCCGCTTCTATTTCTTCGGTTGCGCGTTGGGTCTCGGGGGCAACGAGAGTTTGGACGTCTCGGTGGCGCAGAAGATGGGTATAGGGGACGCCTACCTCAGGCAAAGAGAATCCATATAAGCGGCCGTTTTCTTGAAAAAGGGGCATGTAAAAGAAATCACAAACATCAAAATGTCCTCTTCCAAATACATATCCCAATACCGATAAATCAGCTTTGCCTACATAGACCTTTCCCTGATGTTCAAATTTTCCAAAATGGATATACCCCAGTATTTTAGGCATGACATTAAAAATGAGAGGTGTTGTTCCGCTTGGCTGCTTGATGATGCCATAGTTTCTTCCTGTTAGGACGTTGAATTGGGCTTCTTCAAATTCTAAGAGGGAGGGTTCTTGTGTGGTGGGGGAGGGATCCATAATCAAAGAATAGAGTTGCAGCGTCAGCTTTTTGGTGCGAACGGTACCTCCTCGCATTTCCAGACTAGAGGCTAAGGGAGGGATGCCTTTTGCAGGGTAAAAATGGACTTTTCCAGATTCTTGGAAGACATGTGGGTCCCAGGATTTATCAAATCGACCGCCAAAATCTTGCACAATAATTTCAGGAGCCTCTAACAGACCATCCTCAACCACAATTTGAAAAGGCCTGTAGACCTTCAGAACCTCTGGTCGGATAGCATCTGGCCGCGTAAAATCAGGCGTGTATCCGTCTACAAACTTATAATAAGGGAAAGCCTCAATTTTCTGGGAAGCAATTACAATACCGGTGGCATGGCGCACAACTTTGCCTTTTCTATTCCAATATTCTAAAAAGGGTTTATCTCCTTTTCGGGAGGTAATTTTACCTCCTTTTAAGAAAAGACGTTTGATGGCAACCACCCCTGTATTGAGGACTTCTTCCTCTTCTTCCAGTTTGACTTCTTTGATGTCCACGACGCCTGTATTGATCAGTTTTTTGGTACCTTGTTGGGTGGAGAAATATAACACCTTGCTTTGAAGTTGACCGTTATTTCTTACAAGAGCTGAGAAAATCTCTAGGGCCGTTCCATGGAGGATACCGTCATTGATAAATTCTTTTTCGGAGGAATTCGCGCCTTTTAAGAAAATAGGGCCTTGTGCAAGGAGTGTTCCTTTTTCAAAGCTATGTTCTAAAATAGTGCGGTCTTGTACTTGGACTCGGACCTCTTTCGGACTTTGAAGAGGCGCTCTTTTTTCGTAATTGCCCGTCAGGATATCAATTTTTTCCTCGGCTTCTATGGACGCATTTTGGCGGAAGACACCGGCTATTTTGCCTACGACTTTCCCAAGGACTTTTACAGGATTCAGGACGGTCCACTCTCCTCCCACGATAAAGCGAAGGCCGCGTTTTATAAGAACTTTTCCTTTAGTGATAAAGTCTGTTTGAGTATGGAGCGTAAACCCTTCTTCAAAGCTGATATCTTTAGCCGTTTCAACACTTTTTGCGTCAATGGAAACAGGCCCAAGGAGTTTAGTTTCTTGAGAAAATAAAACTTTTCCTGTTGCTTTAATATTTAAGGGCCCAGCGATATCTCCAAAAAAATCCACATGGAGATTTCCATCAATAGAAACGTTTCCTATTTCATGACTTGTAGACTCCCTTGAGGAAAAAACAGGAGAACCAATAAAAAGCTGACTTTCGATAACAAGATTTCTATCATAATCTTTCCTAATACGCCAGGTGCCTGGAAATTTTAATTGCCCTGTATTATGGAAGGAAGAAAATTTATAGTGTCCTTTTTGGAAGAAAATAACGCCTGTATTTTCCAGCGTTATTGGGTCTGTAAACATACTATCTAGGACAAGAGTTCCGTGATTTTGTATGTTAAATTCAGGAGTAAAGGTAAAGTTTTCTAGATGCAAAAACCCTTCTTTTGTAACAATAAAAGAATTTTTATCTTGAAGCTTTCCATTGGAGAAATAAATTCTTCCATTGAAATAAAAAATGGAAGGCTCAGCCCTATCTTTTAACCAAAGTTGCCACCAATTTACAAAGAATATATCTCCTGTATGTCTCCAAATCCCTTTGTTATTTGCTGCAAGGGATCTAAAAGCGTTTTTATTCATGTACTTAGAATTTGTATAGAGCGTCCCTTCATTAGAAAATTGAGAATCTTCATCAAGAAATATGTCTCCTGCAGCTTTCGTCCTTCCTTGGGTAACAATCCCAGAAGAGCTATTTATAAATAGAGAATGCATTAAAGAGATGCTAAAAAAAGAAAGAGATCCTTTGTTAATGAAACAAGCATGGGAAAGTGAAAGACGATCCCTTGTTATAAACGAAAGAGAAAATTTTCTTTCTATGAACTTTATATTGCCTTTGTTAATAAAAAAAGAAGAACTCTTACCTATACCTGATATCTCTATAATATTAGTTTCAAGGGATGCTCCTTCCTCATTTAAGAAGAGAGAAGGCACGGAAGAATTCGTATGATTAACGGTTAGACGAGATGCTGAAAGAGAACCTTGATTAATAAAGCGCGCATTTTCAAGATAGAGCTCTGCGTCATCCGCACCAGAAGCTTGTTGATCTCTTAGATATACGTCTCCTTTATTTATGAAAGAACCCCTAGCATGAGTATCGTCTGCTCTTGGTATTATGGAAAGACTTTTAGCTTCGAAGGAAGAATCCTTATCATTTAGAAATTCTGTATCAATACCTATATAAGCACGTTCATTAAAAACAACTTTCGCTTTGGGGGCGATCGTCGATTTAGTTTGGTTAAGAAAACGTCTTATATAAATAGAAGGATTTTCTATTAAATTATGGTTAATAAAGCTGCCATCGCCTTCTAATCTCGTTCCTTTCATATATCCCGTATTTACAAATGTTTTTTGTTTAATATTAAGGGTAACATCATAAATCTTTTGAAGGTTATGTCCTTCTTCAAGGGATAAAACGCTTGATTTTTTATAATGATGCAGGCTTTTTAAGATTCCTTCATTAATGAGGTTTCCTTGGGCGATATCTAAATTTCTAAAAGATACTATGGAGCCAGATTCTATACGACACCAAGCATCTTGGGCATTTGTTGCGGTAGCTAAAATCTTTCCTTTTTTAATGAAAATTCTTCCTTGCAAGGCGATATTTGCTGCTACGGCCTCTAAGAGTTCAAAACGAAGATTGCTTAAATGGAGGCTCCCTGGGGTTTCTATATGAATGGTTCTGAAATGAGGGAGAGGTTTTCTTTTCTTCGTAGTTTCACCAAATAAAGCAAACCCCCCATCCCAAAGACACATAAATGTCCCGAGGCCCTTTAAAGATCCCATAAAGCCAGCAGATTGCCCTTCTTGAAAGACTTCTTGGAATTCTCTATGGAAACGAAACCCTTTTCTAAAGAGTATATTCTCTTTTCTACCTGCAATAGCGAGGTCAAAATGAACCTCTTGTTGGTTATGTGCGCTTATTTTTAGAGAAATAGGGGCGTTTTTTTCTAGTTCTTGGGTTGATGCAAGTTTTTGAACAACAATTTCCCGTGTGTGGTTTGTTGCTACGTGAGGGTGCCTTTCTAAAAAGGGGCCATCCACAAGAACATCGCCTCTCTCCATGGCAAATAGATTCGCTGGAAAGGATAGATGAAGGCACAAAAAACCGACTAATGCTTGCTTTAAAGCTTTTCCTATTCTTTGAAATATATATTCTTTTTTGAAATGCATACCTGTAGCATGAATTCTTTTTTTGTATATTTTTAAATTCAAACACAGATTTTTATGCATGAAAAGAGCATAAAATAAACAAAATTATAAAAGTTCTCAGCCTAATTAAAACCTAAGCTGACACAGCTTCTGTCTTTATTTTTTGTTATTTTGTCCCAAATCAGAAGGGTGTGCGGCTGAAATAGAAGGCGGTGCTGAGAGTTTTCTGTGGTGCTTTATGCTCAGAGGAATGGAGAGAAGATACGCCACCCCTAAACAAATTAGGGTAAGCCAAGGACTTGTAATAAGGCCTGTAACCATTAGCCCGATTCCGAGAAACAAAGGAAGAACCCATTTTGGAGAAAAATGGGCCGTCTTAAAGGAAAAAGTAGGGATTCGGCTAACCATTAAAAAGGAAACAAGGAATACCCATCCAGAAGCTAAAAAGGAAGGCAGGGGGATTTCCATCTCAAAAGCAATAAGAATAGGAAGAAGAACAA
>CAYUAL010000068.1:6750-8648 GCA_964442815.1 uncultured Alphaproteobacteria bacterium
GGGAAGAGAGGCTTTTTCTTCTGCAGCCATAATACTTAAGGTGTTAAATCTGGCTAGCCTTAAGGCACCGCAAACAGCAAAAGCGAGTGTTGTGAGCCATCCCCATTTTCCTAAATTTTTTAAATTATAAAGATACATTAAAAGAGCGGGTGCAATGCCAAAGCTCAAGAAATCGGCTAAAGAATCGAGCTCTGCTCCAAAACGACTTGTAGCACTCATAAGCCGAGCAATGCGTCCATCAAGACCATCTAGCACAGCAGCGATTAGAATCATGCTAACGGCATGTTCCCATCTTTCGAATAAAGCATAGTAGATGGCACTAAAGCCTGCGCATAGATTTATAAGAGTCAGGATATTAGGAATGAGCTTATTAAGAGAGACTTTATTAAGCGTAGGTTTTTTTAAATTCCTGATACCAAGTTTTCGAGTAGGCATAAAGGTGTCCTAATATAAGCAAAAGATAAAAGCTGCGCCTCATTCTGACGAAGAGTTTCTCTTTTGTCAATTTAGCTGAGAAACCATATGGCAAGTTTGAAAAAGCTATCTTCCCGCTACTTGATAGCGGGATCCAGGGCTACAGATAAAATCTATGAAGATTTATATGTTTTTTAAATAATATTTTGAGAGCTCTAAAGAGCTCAAATTATTATCCTGGATACCGCGGTCAAGCCGCGGTATGACGTTTTATAGGATTGAATTGGTACCCGAAGATGACTAACTCAGCTTAAAACGCTCTAAAAGAAGCAAGATGTATAAGGTTAGTAAGAAACTCTTTTTCTTTGGAGGGTGGGAAAGAAGAAAAACAATTTAGGGCTTCTTTTTGATATTGTTGCGCGTGCTCTTGGATAAGAGAAGGGATGTTTCTTTTTTCAAGAAGCTCTTTTGCCTTTATAAAATTATCTTCGGAGTATTCTTTTTCAGAAAAAACGTCTTCCCAAAACTTTTTCTCTTCTGAGGAAGCATGTTGATATGCCAGAATAATTGGAAGTGTTATTTTCTTCTCTCGAAAGTCACTTCCTATGATTTTGCCGGTTTTTTGTGGATCCCCCATATAATCTAAAAGATCATCTTTAATCTGAAAAAGGAGACCAAAGAGACTTCCATAGAGAGAAAATTGTTTTTTTTCTTTTTCAGATGCGTTGCCTAGAAGAGCACCAATTTCGCAAGCTGCCTGAAATAAAGCAGCCGTTTTTTCCGCAATAATTTCAAGATAAGTTTCAAGACTAAGAGGAAGAGAGTTTAATTCTTTTAATTCAAGTAGTTCTCCCCTAGAAATTCTTTGAGAGGCTTTAGAAAGAATGTGCATTACTTCGAGGGAATTTGCTTGTACCATGCAAGAGAAAGCTTTGGAGAAAAAATAGTCCCCAATTAAGATACTTGCCTTATTTCCCCATGTTACATGAGCTGCAGGGAGTCCACGGCGGGTAGGGCTTTCGTCTATTACATCATCATGGAGCAGTGTTGCTGTATGGATGAGTTCAAGAGCGCTTGCAAGAGGAATAAGAGCGTCTCCTTTATAGCCATTTAAGCGCGCTGTTAAAAATAGCAAAATAGGACGGATTCTTTTCCCTCCAGCTAGTATAAGGGGCTCTCCAACTTCTTGCATGAAAGGGATGCTTTCTTTTGTAGGAAGAGCCAAATTTTTTTCCAAGAGAGTAAGTTCCGTATCAAGAAAAAGAAGGATATCTTTCCACAAAGAATCAGAAACTTTTTCTTTAGAAAAAGAAGTGTTCATGAGAGCCACGTAATATGCCTTAAGATAAATGAGTATAACGAGTGCTAAACTTAATCTTGCCTACAGGAAGTTACGGTTAGAAGCAAGAGGACTTTTCTTAGGATTTTTGGCAAAGAATTTATAAAAATCTTGACACATGCTTCTTCCTCCTTATAAGTAAACA
>CAYUAL010000069.1:0-8638 GCA_964442815.1 uncultured Alphaproteobacteria bacterium
CCGACCATCCTGATTTAACCAAAGAACATAATTACGAAGATTAGCATCTCCAGAACGTGTTAAAAGAAAAGCAACCAAGTCTTCTTCGACCGATCTAAAAGAAATATGAGCCAATATACGGGCAAACTCTTCACTATATATATCATATTTAAATCCATTCTTTAGTTCTAGAGCAGAAAGCCCTCCATATATATTAGAAAGCCTTTCAAACGTATGAACTAAGGATTCACTTTCCACTGGATATTTTCCATAAAAAGGCAAACATGCCTGAAACCGCTGTATAACACCAGAAAATCTGCTCTCTTGAATACTTTCGCCCTCTCTGATCCAGATAGGAAAGCCTTCTACACATTGCATATCAGCAAAAACCTTACCTAAGCCACATCTATTTAGAAGATTTTGTGCGTTTTGAAAGATTAAAGTTCTTTGTTGATTTATATGGCTAGATGCCATGGAAAATTCCCTAAGTTGTTCTTTAGGTGAAAGCTTTTCAAAAGCTTTAGCATCCTCCGAGCTATATACCATCTTAAATACAAAAGCAGCCGTTTTAGGATCACCAGGACATCGCATTACTAACTCTAAAGGCTTATTCATCACTTCATAAATATTAACGGGTGTTATAGGGTTTTTCGGACTTACAACTTGTTTGAGATCTTCCAATAAGGAAGATTCCATAGCAAAAAGAGGAAAACCACTTAAAGCAAAGATACATACAAAAGACAAAATCGCAGTTTTTAAAAATTTTCTCATATCAAAAAACCTTTTTTATACGATAGACCCAAATAACCAGCTATAATATTATTGAAAAAACATCTTCTCTAAGAAAGAGCTATGACAAAAACAAATTATATATATGAAAATTCTAACATCTTTGCAAGAATTTTGCGCGGGGAAATTCCCTGTAAAAAGGTCTTTGAAAACGAGCATGTTCTCGCTTTTTATGATATTGCCCCGAAAGCCCCAACACATGTCCTTGTGATTCCTAAGGGCTCTTATACCTGCTTCGATGATTTCTCTTCTCGTGCTTCCATTGAGGAGATAGGAGCTTTCTTTAAGGCCGTAGGAGAAGTTGCCCGACTTGTTAACGCTCCAGCTGGGGGATTCCGCCTTATAGCAAATACAGGCTTACATGGAGGGCAAGAAGTCCCTCATTTCCATATCCATATCCTAGCAGGTAAACCTTTAGGCCCTATGGTCAGTTCTTCTCATTAATCGAAAAAAGTTTTAAAAATGTCTCCTTTTAAATCTTTGTGTGTGTTTTGTGGTGCTAGCGCCCGCATGGATCCTATTTTTATTGAAGCTGCTCAAAAACTTGGGAGCCTTCTCGCTGAAAAAGGGATCGATCTTGTTTATGGTGGCAGTTCCACCGGCCTTATGGGCATTGTCGCAGAGAGTGCTTTAAAAGCAGGTGGACGGGCTTACGGTATTTTGCCAGACGATTTACTTCGCTATGAGATTCCCAATGAAAAGCTTACAAAGCTTACCATTGTACCGGATATGCATATCCGCAAGAAACAATTTCTGAAAGAATCCGATGGCTTTATTATTTTACCAGGCGGGTTTGGGACGCTAGATGAGTTTTTTGAGATCTTAACTTGGAAGAAAGTCTGCTTGCACACCAAGCCCATTGTAATCGTAAATATCAACCATTATTGGGATCCTTTACATGCGCTTATGGAGAATATCATTGAGAAAGACTTTGCCAAGCCTGGCGCCCGTACACTTTACAAGTTTGTAGAAACGATAGAAGAGGCCCTATCCGCACTAGAGCTTTTGCATACCCAAGAGTACGACCTCTCTGAGAAATTTAATTAACCTAAGGCGTTACTTCAAAATTAAAACGATATCTAGAACCATCATTGTATTTTTCTCTTAATGCTTCTAAAGAGGCTATATCAACTAAACTCCCTCTGCCAAATGTAAAAGAGAATACCAAATTAGAGTTCTTCTCTAAAATACTGCCAATTAGGCCGGAATTAAGAGTCCGATAATCTCCGCTTGCCATACATAAAGAACACTCCTGCCTGATAAGAGAAGGGATGATATCTAAAAAGGAAAGAGCATGCGATAAGCCATTAAGAGTTATAGACCAACCTAAATCTAAAACATCAAGAGGGTTTTGCCTCCCTACTAACACTCCAAAGAACATTGGCACTGCAGCATCGGTGATCGCTCTATTATGAATTTCAACAACTTTTACTTCAGGGCTATGTGTTACCATAGAAACAAGATGATAAATGGCGCCTGATGAAAAAGTATTCTCTACTCCCTCTGTAATTTTTAATTCTTGAAGCGTAGCTCTTTTGCTTAGCGCTAAATCAAGAAGACCTAGGCCTACCTCCGTAAGACTGCAATTTGCAAGATTTAGCCATCTTACTTTTGGCGACATACCCCGCGATAAAAGCACGCAATCATTCAAGGATAGAAACCAATTCCATTCTATCTTTTCTACAGCTGCCAAAGGCATGTAGGTTGTTCCTTTAGGGTGCTCATCAAAACTACCATCTAGCTTCATATGGGCCCTAACATAGACTCCCGTGTCAAACTCTCTCAAAAAAGGATCTTGCTCACTAGCAGCATGGTAAGAAGTCCATTTTAAACGCTTAGGAGCACCGGCTACCTGATCCTCAGAATACCCTCCATCACTTTCATATTGGCTACAATCGCTATCGTCATCCGAATCATCTTCACTACTTGAATAGCTGGAAGAAGCAGTACCTATAGAATCTTCAGCCATTACTACATCACTATCATTAGAAGGTGAACGTGGATGCTTATGTCCTATAATTCCTCCCTTTTCAGAATCAGCTTCCATAGCATGGATAACGGAAAGAGTAGAAAACAAAAAATAACTTAAACCAGCAATAAAAAATAGCTTTTGAAAATGCATGAAAAAATCCTTTATAAGAAATTACTTTTCAGAATGGACGAATATCTAACGGCTTTTATAGAAAAAATCAATAGGAAACTCGAGTGTCAACTTAATTTCCAGCTTTCTTGGAAACTAGGATCTCTATATTGGACCAAAGGCGGTCTGCTATTTGTTCAAAAATCTTTGCTGCAGGAGAAGGAGCCTCACACAATGTAACAGGCTCTCCTGTATCAGAAGTTTCTCTAATTTCTGGCAAGAGAGGAATCTCCCCTAAGAAAGGCACTTTATTGTCTTGAGCTTCTTTCTGTGCTGCTCCGTGACTAAAGATATTTGTTTTATGATGACAATGGGGACAATCAAAATAGCTCATATTTTCAATGACCCCTAAAATAGGAATATTAACTTTTTCAAAAAAACCTATGCCTTTGCGTGCATCAATAAGCGCTATATCTTGAGGCGTGGATACAATAACAGCGCCTGTTAAAGATACTTGCTGCGCTAAAGTTAAATGCGCGTCCCCCGTTCCTGGAGGCGTATCAATTACAAGGACATCCAAAGCGCCCCACCATACATCCCGAATGAATTGGAGAAGAGCAGCCTGAACCATGGGACCACGCCACACAACAGGAGTCTTCTCATCCACCACAAAACCCATGGACATAGTTGCAATGCCTTCTTTCATGACAGGCTGCATGGTTTTTCCATCGGGGGAATAAGGCTTTTCTTTGATATCAAAGAGCCGCGCTAAAGAGGGTCCATAGATATCTGCATCTAACAAGCCAACTTTTAGACCCTTTTTACTCAAAGCACCCGCTAAGTTGAGAGCAACTGTTGATTTGCCTACTCCACCTTTACCAGACGCTACGGCAATAATATTTTTAACGGCTCCAATCCCTGGTCGCTGAGAAGGATCATCCTCTTTATGCTGGGTGGTTACTACAAAAATTTGGGCTTGAGGGAGTAAGTCTCGTAGTTTCCGCTCTACTTCTTTTTCTAATGTTTGATTTTCTGTAGGAACAGATAGAATACACGTTACGCGTTCCCAATCATCTGAAATATCCAAAGACTGTAAAGTTTGTGTTTGGACTATCCCTTCCTTATTTTCAGAAAAAGGGGAAGGTATTTCATTGAGTTTTTGAAGCAGGTCTTCCTTATGCATACTTTTTCCAAAGAGGATCTTTCATCTTCTTTAAAAGAGACTCATGTTCCTCTACCTCTTGTGCAGAAAGGGCAAAGAGTCTTGCTTCTTTAAATTCTTTTTCTTTAAGCTTCTCTTCAAGAGAAGGTGTTTCTTCTTTATTTTCTGCGAGAGACAAATGTATTTGGCTGCCCCCTAATAGCTCAATATAAACTTCTGCAAGCAATCTCGCATCTAAAAGAGCTCCATGGTAAGTTCTATGAGTCCTATCAATTTTAAAGCGACCACAAAGCGCATCTAGGTTTGCAGGGGATCCAGGAAACTTCTTGCGCGCCATAGTAAGTGTATCTACAGCTCTCTGAGGTTCAATAAAGACTCCTCCCACTTTAGAAAATTCTGCATTTAGAAATTTTAGATCAAATCCAGCATTATGAATAACAAGCTGATCCTCCTCTAAAAAATCTAAAAATTCTTCATATATTTGAGAAAATAAAGGCTTATCTTTTAGAAAGTCATTAGTAAGGTTATGAATACGTGCTGCTTCTTCTGGTACTTCTCTCTCAGGATTGACGTATGTATGATAGATACGCCCTGTAGGTACTCGGTTAATTAACTCAACACAACCTATTTCTACAAGACGATGGCCTTTCTCCGGGTCAAGACCTGTCGTCTCTGTATCTAAAACAATCTCACGCATATTTCTTCTCTTTCCTTTTTAAACGCCTAAAAATCCAAACAGCAAAAAAAGAATACAGCACTAACAAAGGAAAAAAACTCAAAATAAAAAAGCGAGGTAAAACAAATAAAAAAAAGTATACGGCGACCATTCCTTGGAGGATAGCTGCTAAAAAATAAAATATTACAACTTGTATAGAGCTTAAACCTGACTCAATAGCTTTATGAAATAAATGTTCCCGGTCAGCAGTCCAAACTTTCTTCTTAAGAACCATCCTGCGCACAAGAGTAAAACACCCATCAAAAATAACCTGAAAAAAAAGCAACGGGATCATATAAGGTGAAAGAGAAGAAAAAGTTACGCCCCCTTCTAGAGGAAAATGTCCTTTCTGAGTTTCATATGTGCCTAGCATTCCTAATACAGGGAGAACAAAACCTAAAAATTGACTACCTGAATCCCCCATAAAAATTTTTCCTTTAGGAAAATTGTATAGAAAAAAAGGGACAATTGAAAACATTAATACCATTGAGCAAAAAAAAGTATAATAACCAGCGTGGACGGGAGGATGTAAGAAAATCCATACTATGCAACTAAAGAAAAAAAGACCTATCAGCGTAATACCACTCATAAGACCATTTAACCCGTCAATAAAATTAAATAGATTTATAAAGGCCACCATGCCTAAGATAGATAAAATAGGCCCATAAATTCCTAAAGAAATTATTCCAATATAGGGAAGGTAAATAGTATTAAAATATACACCTGACATGACTACGAATACGGTCACAGCCACTTGCAAAACTAAACGAATATTCCATTGAAGCCCTAATATATCATCCCAAAGCCCCTTAATCAGCACTAAAAGACCACCTGTTAATAACGCTGTAACGTAAGGGGGAGAAAATTGAAAAAGCGTCTCATAAACAGCTATTGATACCAAAAATGGGATTGCTATAGCTACTCCACCAGCCGTTGGTGTCGGAACAGTATGAGATGATCGTTTATTTGGTATATCTATGATGGATAAACGTAACATAAAAAGTATGAAATAATAAGATACCCCTAATGCTCCTATTGACCAAAGTAAAATTACCCATGTACTAATTACAAACACTTAAACCTACTCTTCTTGGAATTTTTCTTCTTCTATCAATTGCCTTAAGGATTCCAAAGCCTCTTTTGCTTCTATTCCTTTTGCCAAGATAACAATTTCCGATCCTTTCTCAGCTACTAGCATTAGAAGATCCATCATAGATTGTCCAGAAACTTGATGATCATCTTTATAAACTTCTATGCTTGCATTAAATCCTTGCGCTCTTTTAACAAATTTTGCTGCAGCCCTAGCATGCAAGCCTTTTTCATTAGAAATACGAACAACTATTTTGTTCTCTTGTTCGTTAGGCATCTTTTCGAGCTTTCTACTTTCTTACATCTTTAATAAATCGGATGCGACATGAATATACTTTCGAGCAGCAGCTTGCGCTTCCCGCGCCGCTTCAAACAAGGGCAGTTTATTACGAATTTCAACAAGCTTTATTAATAAAGGAAGATTGACACCAGCAATAACCTCAACAGGTATCTCTTTATGGCTTGAAGCACCAAGAGCTAGATTAGATGGTGTTCCTCCAAACATATCTGTAAGTAACACAACTCCTCGTCCTTGATTAACTTCTTGGATTTTCTCATTGATAAGGGTGATGTAGCCTCTCTCATTTGGGACTTCTTCATTTTCTATACTTACAACTTCAAGAAAAGGTTGTTCCCCCATTACATGAATAAGTGTATCTTTTAAAGCGATGCCAATAGTGCCATGCGTAATTAAAATAACGCCTAAAGGACTCAAAGTTTCTTGCGGTTGCTTCATTTACGTCTCCACTTGCTCTAATAAACAAACTACTTTAATGTTAAAAACGCTAAAAAAATCTCTTTATTTTTTTACCCTATATTAATGAGAATAGGAAAAAATACCATGAAAAAAACCTTTCTATGTTGTACCTCTATTTTGAGCTCTTTACTTCTTCTATCTGCTTGCTCAGAAGACAAGAACACTCAAAAATGCGAAAATATGGAGATTAAAGAAGCTTTCTCTAGAACCACAGCTGGACCCAATGGGGCTGTTTTTATGGACATTTCTAACAAAGGGTCCGGGCCCGTTTCACTTGTAGGAGTAGATCCCAGCTCCTTTAAAAATGCAGATAAAATTGAACTTCATGATCATATCGAAGAAGATGGTGTAATGAAAATGCGAGCCGTAGAGAATATATCTATTCCCTCCCACGGAAATGCCCAACTAAAACCGGGAGGCAAGCATATAATGTTTTTTGGCTTAAAAGAACCTCTTGAAAAAGGCTCTACACAAACAATAACCCTCTTATTTAACGATGTTCCTGTTAATAGAGATTTCTCTTGCCCAATTACCTTTGAGGTCTTAGACGCAGGCGCTATTTCCTTTTCGAAGTAAGGATTTTTCTGATAAAAAACGCGTCTTAGAAGACGCGTTTTTATTAACAATAACGAAAAACTAGATGTTCACTTTTTATAAGTAGAAGTTCCTACCTTATAGAAAGAAATACAGAAAAGAACGATAAACCCTATGCCCAGAAGCATTTTTATGCCTTCTGAGAAACCTACATCCAATACAAAAACACTTGTAGATTGATGAATCGCAAAAGGAATAGAAAGTAAGATTCCTACTATAGCTTCTCCTGCAATAGCTCCGGATGCAAATAAAGTTCCACGTCTTTCAGCGATTTCCTCTTCCTCTTTGGCAAGTTGACGAGAGTTTTTCTTTCTCTTGATGGCTTGAAGAGCAAAGAAGTTCAATAAAGACCCTACAAATAAAGGCACTGTCACATCGTAAGGTAAGTATAAGCCTGTAGCAACAGCTAAAACAGGGAAGCTCCAGGAAGAGCCCACAGACTTAAGAATCTTATTAAGGATAATAAGACAGATCCCTATTAATGCCCCAAGGAGAACTAGAGACCACTCTAAATCTCTAAGAAAAACTCCCTTTGCTACAGATGCCATCACTGTTGCTTGAGGAGCAGAAAGTACTTGATTCGGATCCATACCTTCTCGAGGCAAAGAAGATCCTATTCCATAAGCTTCATAGAGAAGCTGCAAGATTGGCGTAATGACGATGGCACCAGCAACGACGCCTACCATAAGCATAGCTTGCTGCTTCCAAGGAGTAGCTCCCACTAATTGCCCTGTTTTTAAATCTTGAAGGTTATCACAACTTAAAGCAGCAGCACAGCAAGCCACAGAGGCAATAACAATCGCTGTTGCAGCAGCAGCCAAAGCATCATCTACTTGCACTGCAAAATCAACCTGTGTCCCTAACAAGGCCAATAGTAAGAAAGAAACTATTAAAAGAGCTCCTATAGTTACGCCTGATAAAGGATTTGAGGAAGAACCTACGATTCCTGCCATGTATCCCCCAATCGCTGCACATAAAAAACCTACAAAGAAAGAGAATACCGTGGAAAAAGCAATAGTTGCCCAGAATAAGCCGCTAGTAACAGGCATATCATGTGCATCAATAATGTAAGAAAAGAGAATAAAGACTGGTATAATTAAGACCAAAGCGCTTATAAGCACATAAGCCATAGGTATATCATATTCTGTCCGTAAAATCTTGGCTTTTTCCCCTATACGAGATTCGCGTATTGCATCAAAAGAAGATTTCACAGCTGATTTAATAGGCTTAATAAGTGAAACAAGTGCCCAAAGCCCTCCTACAATCATAGCCCCTACTCCCACAAAGCGAAGCTTTTTAGCCCATAAGATTCGCGCTATTTGAGAAGCAGTTTCTCCATCAGGGAGTCCATACAAGGATCCATAAATAGGCAGAATAACCAACCATAGAATTCCTGCCCCTAAAATAATGCACGTACCGATACGAACTCCAATGATGTATCCAGCTCCAAGCAAAACAGGTGCAAGCCCTGTT
>CAYUAL010000070.1:0-8596 GCA_964442815.1 uncultured Alphaproteobacteria bacterium
TGTATCACACTAATTTACCCCCTGTTACTACATTAAGTATTTATCATGATATGAATCCACGCTGGGCAATGATGGGTACGATTGCTTATGATCAATGGAGTGTAGTGCGATTTAATAATGCCCAAAATTATCAAAGTTTAGGTAGTGTGATTAATGTGGCTATACCTAAAGCTGCCATATTTCCTAACCTCGAAGCACACCCTATCAAGGCAACAATAGGATACCTTATAGGGGGAGTTGTAATTTCTGTTAAATAAATTTCAGCTCCTACTATTTCTCCCATAGAGGAAAGTCCTTGAAGTATACGGCATATAATCATAAGCCAAGCAGCCGTAATACCAATCTGAGCATAAGTAGGAAGGGTGGCCATAATGATGCAAGAAATGGCCATCATCATAGTTGTTAGAATTACTGTAGACTTTCGACCTATATGATCTCCAATATAGCCAAATAGGAGAGCTCCAAAGGGTCTAAGAAGATAAGTAGAACAAAAAGCAAAAGCAGCGAGAATGGATGCAGTATGAGGATCTGTCTTTGGAAAAAATATATCATTTAAAAGAACAGCCATATGTACATAGAGCATCAAATCAAAATATTCAAGGAACGTACCTATTTGAAGTAGGCCTACAGCTTCCTTCTGCTCACTATTTAATGAAGAAAAACTCCCCATTTTTTATCTCATGATAAAATTTTTTTTGTTTCAAATATATTTTTTCTTTCTAAGAATCATATCTTAGAAAATATTTTCTACAACTTAAAAAATAAAAGGAAAGCAAAACTTAAATCCCGGCCCAGTCTTTTTGGGCTTTATCGAGCGTATTTTGTAGTATGGCTTCGCGAATGGTGGTTAAAAGGCGGTTCATAAAAGCCATATTATGCAAAGTTAAATATTCTAAAAGTACAGTTTCCTTTGCTTTGATAAGATAATGTAAATAGCTTCTTGAGACCGTTTGGCAGGTATAACAAGGACACGTGCTATCAATGGGAGCAGGATCTTCCTTGAAGCGTGCTTTGCGAATATTAAGATGTTCTGAAGTTGGGTCTTCTCCTTCTTTCTCTAAGATAAAAGCAGGGACAAGAGCTCCGCCATGTCGTGCAAGGCGTGTAGGGTGCACGCAATCAAATGTATCAATACCCGCACGCACACCCTCGAATATATCTCGGATACCTCCGATTCCTAAAAGATGAATGGGGCGATTAGCCTCTAAGCGAGAGGCCGTAAAATGAACAACTTCATACATTTGTTCTTTAGAAGCCCCCAAAGAGCCTCCTATGGCATGGCCAAAAAAAGGCTGACTATTTACGAAATCTATGCTTTGTTGGCGTAAATCTTCATAAACACCACCTTGGATAATACCATACAAGGCTTGAGAATCGGTGCTGCGCCTTTTAAATTCTTCTAAAGAACGTATCTCCCAACGGTGGGAGCGTTCCATGGATTTGGCAGTATAGGTTTTAGAAACATGGAAAGGTGTACATTCATCTAAAACGACAATGAGATCGGCGCCTAGCTTGGTTTGTACTGCAATGGATTTTTCTGGAGTAAGATGATAACGATTCCCATTTATGTAGGATTTAAACGTAGCGCCTTCTTCTGT
This sequence comes from uncultured Alphaproteobacteria bacterium, assembly GCA_964442815.1. Taxonomy (GTDB): domain Bacteria; phylum Pseudomonadota; class Alphaproteobacteria; order 16-39-46; family 16-39-46; genus CAYUAL01. The sequence goes on from CAYUAL010000070.1 coordinate 1,599, forward strand.
AATTTTAAGAAGTGTTTTTGGGCGACTTGAGGTGCGTTTTCCTTTTATTTCTGCCGCCACGGATCCATGTCCGAGGCTAAAAATTTGGAATCCTCCAGAATCTGTGAGCATAGGTCCGTCCCAACCCATAAAACGGTGAATGCCGCCCATTTTATCCACAAGGTCAGCTCCTGGGTTTAACATAAGATGGTACGTATTGGATAAGATAATTTGGGTATTTACTGCTCTTGCTTCACTGGGGCGTACACTTTTAAGAGCGCCTTTTGTCGCGCAAAAAATAAAGGCAGGTGTTTCTACCACGCCATGTGGGGTGACAAGTTTTCCTAAGCGCGCTCGAGAAGAAGAATCTTGCTTAGTAAGGGTAAAAGAAAAAGAAGGGTAGAGCGAGGTCATAAGCTAAAAAGATACGAAATGTTTTATAAAAAAACCCGGGATTACCGGGTTTTTAGAGAATACAGAATAAACTTGTTTTAAGCAGCAGCTTTAGATTCAAGTGCTTTCTTAATCTGACGCTTTAAGCTTTGTGCTTCGGGAGCAAGGTCAGAAAGACGTTTTTTCTGCAAATAAGCATCTAAGCCACCTGCGTGTTCAATGCTGCGAAGACCATGCACAGAGACCCGAAGGGTTACGGTTTTCCCCAAAATATCGCTTAAGAAGGATACTTCTTGCAAATTGGGTAAAAAACGACGTCTTGTCTTGTTGTTAGCATGGCTTACATTGTTTCCGGAAAGAACACCTTTTCCTGTAACAGCGCATTTTCTGGACATAATAATTAATCCTTTTCCTAAATCTCGAACCCTTTTTCTACTGAAACGTCGAGAAAAGGTCAACTCTTTTTTCATAAGCTAATGTTAGTTCAATATAAGAGAGGTTAAAAGATAAGGTTAATCGTCATTCCGCGGCTTGACCGCGGAATTCAGGAGGGCTAGTCATTCTCGCGCTTGACGCGAGAATCGCTTAGTTTTTTTAGATCCTCGGATCAAGTCGCGGGATGACATTTTTCGATTATGGTGAGATTTTTTCTATAATTAAAATGTTAAATTATATCCAAATATTATTTTTCTTATATTGAGCTGTGCTTAAGCTAATATAAAAGAGGGCTTTTGGCCCTCTTTTTAAATTTTTGTTTAAGATATAAAGGCTGCTAAGCTTTTTTACATGTATATGTAGCTTTAGCGTCTGTAGGTTTGGCTTCTCCTTTGCTAAAGGTACGTTCATATGTATTATCATTTATCTTTCGCATTGTACCAGCGAAACTTCCATCAACAGCTCTGTATATATCTGTTACTTCACCTACCTTAAGGTCGTGGGCATCAGAGTTCCTAAAGTAGGTTTTTGATTTTCCAGAAGCTGTATCTGAGATAGTTACGTATAGTTTGCCATCTCTATGCATTTTGGAGATGTGTGTTTCTGACCCATCTGAGCCTTGGCATTTAAGTTTTTCTGCATTTGCATCTACTACAGAAAAACAAACGCTAATAACGGAAAGCAACGAAATTGCATATTTTTTCATAAGGCACCTTTATTATTTATTTTATTAGGACATGTTCTTACAAGGAACTATTTAAGAAAACATAAAGTCTATCCTTGTCAATTGGGAGGTTCATATACTTGAAGATGCTCGGTTTCTAGCCATAAGAACGCACTTTTTATTGTATAAGAGGGATAAAGAGTAGATACCAGTGTAAGATAAGCCTGAAGCTGTTTTTTATAAGCTATGGGAATATCTTTTATAGTTTTAGGGACATGTTTGTCGCTTTTAAATTCTATAACCCAAACGATTTGTTGAGTAGAATCTATGACAAGACGGTCAATGCGTCCTGAGACTAAAGTATCTTTATAACTCCCTCCAATGGCAACTTCTCCTTTGCTTAAAGGACCGAAGACAAAGGACAAGGCGGGGTTATGTAAAAGGGACAAAGCTTTCTTAGTGCAAGTATCATTGATGGTTTCTTTGTTTTTTTCTATTTCTTCTGGAAGAGTTCCACGCATTTGCCAAAAAAGACGAATGAGTTCTGACATTGTTTCTTCATATTTTGCAGAAGGAATAAGAGTTAAATCATGTAAGAGACTGTGAAGAAGAAGACCACGCTCTTTTGCCAAAGAAGCAGAGGTGGAAGAGAAAGTAGAGGCATCTTTCTTTGTATCATCTTCTTCCAGATAAGAAGGGGCAATCATTTTAATCAAAGAGAAATCCTGAGGAGCTTTCTGGGTCAACCAGGCTGGAATAACAGAATCCTTTTTTTCTACAGGAGTGGGAGGAGGAGAGGGGATATCGGTTAAAGAGTTTTGCTCATACAGTATGCCTTCTCCTTCCCAATTATAAGGTGTATGGGGTAAAAAAGAAAAAAGGTGGGATGTACCAAGATCTTGGAGAGCTTCTCGAATAAGCGCATGCCAAGATGTAGAAGGTATCTCGAGATTCCCTTGTATACCACAAATGATAATATGGTCTTTTGCACGGGTAAGGGCGACATAAAGGAGGCGCCTATATTCTTCTAGATTTTTTTCGCGCTCTTTTTCTAAGAGGTTTTCTATGGATGCAGGTCTATTATCTTTTGTAGGGCAGAGAAGAGGTCCGTCTTCCTCCTTCCATAAAATAATAGGAGAAGAAGGAAGAGGAGGAAGATCCCCACTATCAGCAAGAATAACGTAAGGGGCTTCCAACCCTTTAGAAGCGTGAACGGTTAAAATACGAACCCCATTTCCTTCTTGAAAGGCGCCTTCTTGTCGTACAGGATTTTTGTCTTGTTCCAGAAGATAAATACATTCTAGAAAAGAAGCATGGGATGACTTTTCAATCTCAGAGACTTTCTCTAAGAAAATATCTAAAATTTCTTTTACTTCAGCCCCGAATTGCGCATGAAATAACCCCCATCCATCAAATTGAGTCAATAATCCATAAAAGAAAGAAGAAAGTCTTCCTTCTTGGGCAAGAGTTTTCATTTCTTTTAAAATAGAGAAAGTTTGTTGGTATAAAGGATTTAAAAGTTTTTCTTGAAGTCTTTGATAGAGGGAAGAATTTTTTCGCCCATATGCCAAACCAAAAAGGGCTTCTTCTGAAAAGCGAAAGAAAGGTCCTTTAAGGATTGTGGCCAAAAGAAGATCATCATTTTCTAAGTAGCACCATTTTGCAAGGGCTAAGAGATCTTGGATAGGAAGAGATTCAGATAAAATAAGACGATCTTTTCCTTGGACAGCAACTCCAAATTTCTTAAGAAAAAAAGTAAGCTCCTCTATAAAGGACGTGCGTCTTTGAACAAGAATAAGAATATCTTTGCTTTCTAAACACCGGTTTTGGGAAGGGAGGAAGACTCCTTGCTTGAGGCGTTCTGAGAGAGTAACTGCAAGGGTATGAGCGAGAAGACGAGAGGGGGGGGGAAGTTCAAGGGTTTCTTTCTCAAATAACCAGCCTTTAGATATGTTTTTAGAAGGATCCTTTTTTTGCTTTTGAACTAATGGCCATAATTCTAGTCGGCCAAAATGGTGGGGGCGAATGCTTTGATGGTAAAGAGGAAACTCAGAAAAGCAAACACCTTGACGTGCTTCGCTTTTTTTAAAGACATGATCTACAGCTGACAATACAGTGGCACTCGATCGATAAGAAAGAAAGAGAGAATGAAACTTAAGCGTTTCTTCAGCATTTTCTAGGAAAGCATGGAGTTTCTTCTTATGATATTCAAAGGAATCTAAATCAGACCCTTGAAAGCTATAGATGGATTGTTTTTCATCTCCTACCACAAAAAAAGTTTTGGCTTTTGAGTCTGGCTTTTCTTCTCGAATGGTTTCAAAGAGAGAAGACAAGAACTTCCATTGGGTGGGGCTCGTATCTTGGGCTTCGTCTACTAAAATATGATCTATGTTTTGAGCAAGAGCATAGGGAATCCAAGGAGTTTTTTCTCTATTATCGAGAAGGAAACAGCTTTTTATAAGCAAGTCTTCAAAATCTACCACATTTCTAAGATGTTTCTTCTGAGAATAAAGAGAGAGAATTTTATGAGAGAGAAGGCGAAAACTCCTATTAAGATGTTCCGTATGAACGAGTCGTCTCTTATGTTCTATAAGTTCTAAGCGTTCTTGTTCTAGAAAGAGTTCTTTCGTCTCTTTCGCATAAGTTTCTTGGAATGCTTTTAGGAGAAGATTTTTACGGCTCTTTCCTTCTTTTGTTAGAAAAAGTAGGGCATATTCCGGAAAATACGCGGCTTTCTCAGAAGGTGGTAAAGAAATAAATGTATTTAGAAAAGAAATGGTTTCTGGTTTTGTTTCTTGAATTTGTAAAAAGTTTTTCCATATGGTTAAGGCAGAGGTGGGAATACGCTGAAGTGCCTCTTCTAAAAAAGCGTCTTCCACACGTTCTTCTATAGGTGTTTTTTTAAAGAAACTACTATGCATAAGGATTTGATAAGTGAGATCCCAAAATGATTTTTCAGAAAGGGAGTCAAGAAGGAAGGAGAGCGCTTTTGAGAAGGAAAGATCTGAATTTAGGAAAGAAGGAGAGACAATGATATCTAAAATCTCTTGATGTATTGTTGAAAAGGAATCTTCTTCCATAAGGTGAAAAGTAGGTTGAAGGCCAGCTTCTAAAGAATAGTTTTTAAGAAGATTTTGACAAAAAGAATGGATGGTTTGAATTTTAAGGGGATGAGGATCTTCCAGAATCTCTTTAAATAAATGACGGGCTCTTGTGTGTAATATTGCGAGAGAAGAATGGTAATCCAAAAAGGGGATAAGGGTTTTTTCTAAGTCTCTATCAGAAAGAAGGGACCATTCTTGTGCTTGGCGGAAAAGTCGCTCCTTCATCTCAAAAGCAGCCGCCTTGGTAAATGTTACGCAGAGAATTTTAGAGAGAGGGACACCATTAAGAAGAAGTGAAAAAAGACGCTGCACTAGGAGATATGTTTTTCCTGAACCGGCAGAAGCTTGAATCCAAAAAGATTGGGTAGGATCTAAAGGAAGAGAAGACGTATCTTTTTCTGAAGAAGGTAACGTAAAAACGTATTGGGACATCGGGTTTATCCTTCTTCTTCAGAGGCAGAGGGAGAAAAAACCGAGGAAGGCCCCGCCCATTCTTTAGTGCGTTTTAAATGAGTATAAGAACTGTGAGCGTTTATGGTAGCAGTAAACCCAATTTTATCATTTAGGTAGTAAAGAGATAAGAGGTGATGCAGGCCTTCTTGTGCTTCTTTGATAAGAGAGCCAGGGTTAGGGAGGTCCACAAGAGCAGGACTTCTTCCAAAATGCCAAAAGCGTAAATGAATAGGATTTTCTTGAGTTATATTTAACGAATTTTTTACGAGAAATCCAAGAAGAGGAAGCTGAGGGGAGAATCCTTCTTGGATGGAGGTTAAAGAAGGGAGAGTTCCTGTTTTATAGTCACTCACGATAGATACATGTTGCCTTGTTTCTAAACAATCAATGCGCCCCTGAAGAGAAAGAGCAAGAGAAGGTGTAAGATTAAAAGAATAAGCTACGGGGTATTCACATAAAATGCTTTGAGTATCTTTTAGGTGGGCTTTATATTGCTTCTCAAAAAAGAGAACAGCGTTTTGGAGGCGTTCCTTCCAAGTTATTTTTTTAAAAGAGGATAAAGCTAGATACATGGGATCTTGCTCTAATTGATTCAAGAAAAAATCTATAGATTTTTGAGGATAGTTTTTTACGTATATTTCTAAGTAACGATGTAATAAGTTTCCAAAATCTACGGCGCTAGGTTCATATAAAAAGGGATCTGTAGGAATAAGGCGCAGTATTTTTTTAGCATAAAATCCATAAGGATCTGTACGTAATAGACTAATATCTGTGATGCTCAGGTTTTTAGGTTTACTATTTAAAGGTGGTACAGGAACAGGACGAGCAAAAGAAGAGACAGACTTGTGGGTAAGACTGAGTTTTTGAGTAAGGAGAGTACCTTCTTTATCTGTGGACAGAGGGCTTTCAGCAGCCATAAAAGCCTGTTTAAGATACAAGAGAAAACAAGAGGGATCTAAAAGACTATCAGCCTCTTTTTTGCGATAAGTTAAGATACTTTCTGAAGCCAAGAGAGCACTGGCGAAATCATGGGCCATTTCACCTTTTTCTTTTTGACGCAAAGAAAGTCCCAACTTTTCTAAAAGCTCAGGAGTAACCCATGGATTGGCGTAAGGTGCTTTAGGCCAGTATCCTTCATTGAGATCTCCCAAAATGAACATATCTCTTTTTAAAAGGCGACTTTCCGCACACCCCCAAATAGAAAGGCGAGGGTGGTCATATGTTTCATTGTAAAAAGTGTGTTCCTTTAAAAGCTTTTTCAAAAGACAAGAAATTTGCTGGGGAAAGAGCATAAGGGGACGGATTTTTTCGGAAATTAGCGTTTCTAAGAAAGAAAGTAGTTCCTGGGCATCTTCGGGACAAGGAGAGGGCAGGAGAGCTAGGAAAAGATTTTGTAATATGCGAAGAGCGGAGAGAAAGGAGATTTTTTCTTTCGTAGAAATAGGAGAAAAAGTTTTTATGAGTAGGTCTAAAAAGGAAATAATTTCTAGACGTTCTTCTTCAGATAAAGCCGTATATTTTAAGATACGCTCTTTTACTTCTATATAGGTTTTAGGAGCAACGCCACGTAAGGCATATGTCTCAAGAACAAATAAGCTTTTTTGATAGGATGCTTGAGAAGAGAAAAGAAAAGCATACGGATGTTTTAAGATGGATAAAAGCGTAAACGGGTTTAAAGGTTCTTCCCAAATAGAACTTAGGAGAGACAAAAGAGTACCTGCTTGCGTTTGAGACAGGAGGGTTCCTAAAGAATCATCTACAGAAATATCCCATCGTTTTAGTTCTTCTCGAACAGCTTGGGCAAGGGCACGAGAAGGTGTGATCAGAGCCGCTGTTTTCGTTGGGTGGAGTAAAACTTCACGCATCTTTATGGCAATATATCGAGCTTGCTCAAAAAGGGTATCTGCTTCAAAGAGATGTACAGAAGAAGATGAAGGAAGAGCATTTTTAGGGCTCCCTTGTAATCCTCT
>CAYUAL010000071.1:0-7252 GCA_964442815.1 uncultured Alphaproteobacteria bacterium
CTCCTTCCTCACAACACAAAGAAACACCCACAAGCTGGGCTTGTAAAGGATCTAGGGATGTTGTTTCCGTGTCTACAGCTAGAACCTGAGATTTCTTCGCTTTCTCAAGATAAGCAATTAAGTCTTGCTCTGTTTGAATAAGCCGATATGCCGGCCCGGATACCTTTTCTTTCTGAATAACAACCTGTTCTTGTTGCTTGGGGTGAGACAAAGAAGCTGCATACTTTTCACAACGGGGGATGAGAGAATGAAACCCTTGTTCTTTTAAAAATGCGACAGCTTTTTCTAAATTAAACGGATGAACATGGAGTTCTGCTATGCTTTTTGGCAGGGGCGCTTCTTCACAAAGAGCTACCAATTTTTTAGAAAGAAGGGCCTGCTCTTTATTCTCCTCTAAGTTTTTCCGCTGCGCAGGTTTACTTACCTCTTCCAAGTGATTTAAAAGATTTTCGACCGTCCCAAATTGCTGGATAAGCGCTGCTGCGCTTTTAGGACCTATCCCCGGAACTCCGGGGATATTGTCGCTACTATCCCCCATAAGGGCCAGGACTTCCCCTACTTTTGTAGGTTCTACCCCAAATTTTTCTAGGACTTCCAGCATTCCTATATTCTTATTTTTGATGGGATCTAAAAAGGTCACATTCTCTTTAATGAGCTGCATGAGGTCCTTATCCCCGCTAATAATCTTAACAGGTCTTTTTTCTTCTAAGGATACACGGGTATAGGTCGCAATTAAATCATCCGCTTCGTATCCTGATAACTCTATGGCAGGCAAAGAAAAAGCTTCTACCGCTTGGCGCATAAGTGGAAATTGAGGAATAAGATCCTCTGGCGGGGGTGGACGGTGCGCTTTATACTCTGGGTAAATATCATTTCGGAAGGTTTTGCGCCCCGCATCAAAAATAATGGCTATTCCATCTTCTGTTTCTTTTTCCAAAAGCCGCATGAGCATGCTTGTAAAACCATATACAGCCCCCACAGGTGTTCCATCCGGGCGCGTTAATGGCGGCAATGCATAATAGGCTCTAAAAATATACCCTGATCCATCAACAAGAATGAGAGGAGGCTTAGAAAAATCTGACATTTACTATATTCTTTTTTATAAAGTAGCCAAAGAATACCATGCTCACCCTTTCCTATAAAGATAATCCTTTAGTAAATTTTTTAATTGTTTCTTGAAATCTTTTTATTGAGTACTTATATATATCCTATCGGATGCATTTTTTGCATATTTTTTAACATTTAATATACTTTTAGGAAATACAAATGAAACGCACATTATTGTATATTAGCTTATCAACTTTTTAAACGTGTTGTTCTGTAGGTAGCATTCTCCATGCTACGTTACCTGAAGAAACAGATGATTCAGGTGCGCCAAGTGGCCAAAGGGTATTAAGGCATTTAAACATATCTGTTGATATAAATAGATTAGAAGTATCCCTATTATCGCGTTTAAATATGGCACCCCATAACCCCGAAAATGACAGTGATACAAGACTCCAGTTTGATACAATTGCAGCACAGATTTTTCTTCCAGGAGAACATTGTCAATATGTGTCTTTACCACACGGACAAGGCCGCTTAGATCTTGATCAACCTATAAGCATTGATGACCCGACGACTAGTTATTTACGAGCTAATCAACCAGACCTACCTATGGAAACTTTTATTGCTCCGAATGGCTTGCTTTGTTTTAAGTTAACTTGCAACTATAGTTGGCAACATAAAACTCCAGATGATCAATGGGTACAGGCACAACATTTTGGCTTTTATTCCACTCGTGCCATATCGCAGGAATACCGCTCTGACCCATTGGGAACAGGATACGTACCTTTTTTCTATCCTCCCGAAAGTATTGCCCACCCTTCTTATACTGGCCCTCGTATTAATGAGGTTACTGGAGATACTCTTAATCTACATTTTAATTTTCATACGGATAGCCCAAATATCTTTTTTAGTTCTTTGCATACTACAAATGCTTAAGCATATAACTCTAAAAAAGGCCCTTCATAGGGCCTTTTTTGTTAGGGCTCTTGGCAATGGCAGCAAAAGACAGTATAGCTAAAGATCAGGAAACGTCATGCCGAACTTGATTTGGCATCTTATAGAGATACTGAGATCCTGAAACAAGTTCAGGATGACAGTTTAAGTCTAATACGCGCCCGTAGCTCAGTTGGATAGAGCGCAGGATTCCTAATCCTGAGGCCGAGGGTTCGAGTCCCGCCGGGCGCACCAGCCTTTGCACTTCGTACTTCGGCTGGATTAAGCCAAATAAAGAATAACAATATACAGGGAGTAAAAATGTCTCACACTGTCATGGTTACCCTAGAAGCAAAGCCAGAAAAAGTAGAAGAACTAAGACAAGATCTTCTGCATATTCAAAATCTCAGTCGTAAAGAAAACTCTTGCTTAGAATATCGTGTTCACCAAGATATCAATAATTCATGCCAATTCTTTTTATATGAAAATTGGGCAACCAAAGAAGAACATCAACAACAGTTTCAAAAGCCTTACATTATTTCTTTTGGAGAAAAACTAGACGGCTTATTAGCTAAGCCCTATCAAGCTATTTTTTCTAAGGAAATACTGTGACTCTTAAAATTGTAACTTGGAATGTCAATTCTATTCGTGCACGGCTTGAAACCGTTCTTGCTTGGTGCAAAGAAAATGAACCTGACGTGCTTCTTCTGCAAGAAACAAAAGTCATAGACACACTCTTCCCACGAGAGCAATTTGAAGATTTAGGATATTCTCTTTATCTTCATGGCCAAAAAACTTACAATGGCGTAGCTATCCTTTCTAAGCTTTCTATAGAAGATGGCTTAAAAGGTCTGCCTTCCTTTGAGGATGAAAGTGCGCGTTATGCGGAAGTGGTTATAGGAGGAAAGCTCCGTGTCAGCTCTATATATGTACCCAACGGACAAAGCCCAGGATCCCCACAATTTGATTATAAGTTAGGCTTCTATAAGGCTTTGGAAGAGCACTTAAAAAACCTTCTTACTTATGAGGAAGCGACTGTGATAGGAGGAGACTTTAACGTCGCTCCCAACGATCAAGATGTTCAGTTCCCTGATCTTTGGCATGAATCCATCTTGTGCACCACACAAGAACGCCAAGCTTTTCAATCTTTAAAGAATACAGGATTTAAAGATGCCCTTTTAGAGCTATACCCTTCTGAACCTCCCTTTACCTGGTGGGATTATAGGGCTGGGTCTTTTTTTAAGAATAACGGCCTTCGCATTGATCATTTTCTCCTCTCACCTCAAGCTCTTTCTTGTTTAAAATTAGGAGGCGCTGATAAAAAAGCCCGTGCCCAAAAAGGGGCTTCTGATCATGCGCCTGTTTGGATTATATTAGATATATAAAAACTGGATCCATGATATTGGGCTACTAAAACATGCAATGGGACGTAGATAATTTAGAGAGATTTTACAAAAGTCCCTTAGGGAAACAAGTTCAAAAATCTATTACTCGACGCTTTCAGTTCCTACTTAAAGATCCTTTACATTTTTCTAACACATCTACAAACGCCTGCCTCGGATATGTTTATCCTTTTTTAAAAGCCTTTGAAAATACTCCTTTAACTTGTACAGTCCTGCCTCCTAAGCAAGGTATTTCCTTTTATACCAAACCTTCCCTAGTCGTTGCAGAAGAATGCTCTCTTCCTTTTGAAGATAAATCCATTGATTTTTTGCTCATGATACATTGGTTAGAAAATACGCCAGATCCTTTGCCCCGTCTTCGAGAATCTTGGCGCGTTTTAAAAGACGGAGGAGAAATTTTATTACTCGTGCCTAATAAACGAAGTTTGTGGCCTACTTGTGAACATACACCGTTTGGCATGAAATATCCTTTTTCTTATACGCAGCTTATCAATTGTTTACGGGATACCTTCTTTACTCCTACCTACCTGGAAAGCATCCTCCATTTCTTTCCTTGTACTTCAGAGTGGCTTTTACCAAGCATTCCCCTTTTTGAAAAAACAGGTAGCCATTTAGGTATAACTCTTAATCGTTTTTGGGCTGGAGGGTGGGTAGTAAAAGCTACGAAATGCCTTTATGCCCCGGTTTCTAAAACATCCTCAACAAATCCTAGATCTTTGAAGAGCGCCCTTCCCTTTTCTCATTCTCGCGTAAAAGAATAAGTTTTTCCTAAGAAAATGTTTTTTCTAAGCTATAAAGTGTCTGCTGATGTGTTAAGTCTAAATGCAAAGGCGTTATAGAAATAAATTCCCTATTTACAGCATCTAAATCCGTACCAATTCCAAATACTTCCGGTTCTGGAACGTACCCTATCCAGTAATAGGGTTTCCCGCGAGGATCTATATTTTTTATAATTTTACTTTCTTCTGCCTCCCGAAAACCTTGAGCAACAGCCCTTACCCCTCTTACAGAAGAAACAAGAGCATCTGGAAAGTTAATGTTCATCAAAATACCCTCCGGGCATTCTAGCTTAACCAATTTGCGAATAATATCCGGTGCAAAATGCTCTGCTGTCTCCCATTTAGGGGGCTGGGATCTATTAAGTATTGTTTGGCTCAAAGCTATGGATCGTATCCCTAAAAGGGTTCCTTCCATGGCAGCGGCGACTGTTCCAGAATAAGTAATATCCTCCGCCAAGTTAGATCCATTATTAACGCCTGACAATACAAGCTGAGGCTTCCTTTTCCCTATAATATGATTTACAGCAAAAAGCACACAATCGGTTGGAGTACCATCTATACTATACCGGCGAGGGGAGATCTTACGGATACGCAAAGGCCGTGAAAGAGTTAACGAGTGCCCCGCCCCGCTTTGTTCTTGTTCTGGTGCCACCACCCATACATCTTTTGAAAGAGTTTTAGCAATCTTTTCGAGAACCTTCAACCCTGGCGCGTTAATCCCATCATCGTTCGTAATCAAAATACGATAATTCTTAAGATCTTCAATAGGACTATTCTTAACAAGGACGGGCATAGGCCTTAATCTCCTTCCTTCCTCCAAAATAGGGCTGCAAAACAGAAGGAATCTCCACAGAACCATCTGCTTTTTGATAATTTTCTAAAATAGCAATCAATGTCCGCCCTACAGCAAGTCCTGATCCATTTAATGTATGTACAAACTGGATTTTCTTTTTATCTGCAAGCTCTTTAGGACGAAACCGCGCATTCATTCGACGCGCTTGATAATCACCGCACTGAGAACAACTAGAAATTTCCCGATACTCTTTCTGACCAGGAAGCCATACTTCCAAATCGTAGGTTTTTTGCGAGGCTGGCCCCGTATCACCCGTGCTTAATAACATGACTCGATAAGGTAGATTGAGTTGCTTCAGTATCTCCTGAGAAGCTTCTGCCATACGTTCATGCTCTTCTTTTGTTTTTTCTGGGTGCACAATACTTACCAGTTCAACCTTTCCAAATTGATGCTGCCGAAGCATACCTCGTGTATCCTTCCCAGCTGCTCCTGCTTCCGACCTAAAACAAGGCGTATACGCTGTAAAACGAAGTGGAAGCACTTCTTCTTCTAAAATCTTTTCTGCCACTAAATTGGTTAAAGGCACTTCTCCTGTTGAAATCAGCCAGTGGCCGGTCGTTGTCTTAAAAAGGTCTTCTTCAAATTTAGGAAGCTGCCCAACCCCAAAAACAGCAGCATCCCGAACGAGATAAGGAGGGCTTACTTCTTGATATCCAAATTTTTGTGTATGGGTATCGAGCATAAATTGGGCAAGAACTCTTTCCAACCGTGCTAAATCACCTTTAAGGACAACAAAACGAGACCCAGATAAATAAGCGGCCTCTTCAAAATTCATTAGCCCTAGAGCTTCTCCGACTTCATAATGTTCTTTCGGAGTAAAAGAAAAAGAAGGAATATTTCCCCATTTGAGAATTTCTTTGTTGGCAGATTCATCAGGCCCATCAGGCACCTCAGCAAGAAGTATATTAGGCAAACGCACTAAAACAGCTTCTATCTCAGCTGCTAACTCTTTTTCTTCTTGTTCTTTTTCAGGAAGAATCTTCTTTAACTGCGCTCCCTCCTCTATAAGGGCTGTGGCATCTTGTCCTTTTTGCTTGGCTTCTCCTAAAAGACGAGCTATCCGATTTCGCGCTTCGTTGAGTTCCTGTATTTCTGTTTGAAGCACGCGCCGTTTTGCATCTTTTTCTAACAAGAAAGGCGTTTGGGGACCAATGCCACGTCGCGCCATCTCTTTATCAAAGGCTTCAGGATTTTCACGAATCCACTTTATATCAAACATGGGAAACTCTTTTTTTAGAACGTTTAGTCGAAGTACTTTTCTTTTTTTCCTGCCATACCATAAGAAGAATCGTCCCTTCATAAAGAAGTATTAAGGGAATAGCAAGCAAGATTTGACTTAAGATATCAGGCGGTGTCAAGATAGCGGCCACAATAAGAATAAGAATAATCGCATATTTGCGGTTTTTTTGTAAGGTTGAGGCCTTTAGCAAATCTATTTGACTCAGTCCTAAAAGAACAAGAGGAAACTCAAAAGCAAAACCAAAGGCACAAAGGAAACTTATCGTTAACGAAAAATACTCACTCATACGCGCCTCCAGCAAAAGCGGAAGAGCCATGGAGCTAGGATTCTCAAAGCTAAGAAAAAATTCAAAAGCTAAAGGAATAACAAAAAAATAAGCAAATCCTGCTCCCAATATAAATAAAACAGGAGAAATAGCTATAAAGGGTCTAAGTATATTTTTTTCTTCTGCACGCAATCCCGGCTTTATAAAAAGCCACAACTGAAAAAGAAAAAAAGGGAAACTGATAAAAAAACCTGAAAAAAGAGCAACTTTAACATAGGTAATAAAGGCCTCAGGCATGCTAATATATATAAGCTTATGGTGTTCAGGACCGCCTTTTATTGCCCACAAAAAAGGCCTCAACAATATCTCAAAAATTTGCTCAGAAAAAGAATAGCTAACCCCCGTACATATTCCCCACATGACAACTACAGCCAAAAGACGTTTTTTAAGTTCTTTCAGATGCATTAAAAAAGGAAGAGCAGCGTTATTATGCTTCATGAACGTTTTACTCTTCTCTTTTTTAGAGCTGTTTTCTTATCTAATTCCTTTGCGCGTGCGTAAGATTTTTGCTTCATTTCTTCAATTTCGCGCTCTTGAAGCACTTCATCTACTTGATATTTTAAAGCTGCAATAAAACGCTGTATTTTCTTTATAAGAATCCCACCCTTATAAAAAAGCTCTGGCCATTCTTCTGGCTTAAATATGATGAGAGCAACAATAAGGATAAGCCCT
>CAYUAL010000071.1:7262-7743 GCA_964442815.1 uncultured Alphaproteobacteria bacterium
AAACATTCTTAGTCCTTTTTAACCAAGAGAATGTCATCCCCCAGCTTAATTTTACATAAAAAAGTCATTCTTGCGCTTTTCCTGTCCGCCGAAGCGTTGCCTACCTACGCTAAAGCTTCGGTAGACTGGTTTTGGAGCCTGCCAGCCGAAGCTCAAAGAGCGTAGGCTGGTGAAGGAGGAGACGCCAGAATCTTTTCAACTTAGAAATCCTCGGGCCAAGCCCAAGGATGACATCTTTTTTGCTATCAAGTAGCGGGGTGACATTTCAATTATCAACATTTTTTTAACATACATTGTTAAGATTTATTTGCCAGTTTTGTTAGGGGAAGTTTTTTTTGCTTTTATACTTTTAGTCTTCTTTGAAGGTGGAGATAAGCGAGCTTGCGTCTTTTTAGGAGTCATTTCTTCTTCATGCATCCCTTCTTTAAAGGAACGAAGACCCTTTGCCAAATCTCCCATAACTTTGGGAAGCTTTCCAGCG
>CAYUAL010000071.1:7753-8535 GCA_964442815.1 uncultured Alphaproteobacteria bacterium
AATAAGAACAACAACAACAATAAGAACAACTTGCCAAAACCCTATACTCATTTAAAGTCTCCTCCATTAAACCCTGTTATAACGTCAATAAGCCTCACAAGCCCTTCTAATAGCGGGTGAAGAACCCAAGATAAAGGAGCAATTGTGATTCCGAAAAGAGATGTCATTATAAAAGGCAATGCCATGAGCCCAATAATAATAAACATCCCATAAGGCTCAAGACGACTTAATCTATAAGCAAGAGAGTTTGGCAATAATCCAACAACTACACGTCCTCCATCAAGAGGCAGGATAGGTATCATATTAAATAAAGCTAGAACACAATTAATATTAATAGAAAAAAAAAGTACGTTCATATATAAGAAGCGAACATGCCCTGTTGATAACAAAGTAGCCCAATGCAGTAAAAAGCCAGAACATACCGCTAAGATAATATTTGTCACAGGGCCTGCTAAAGCAACAAATACCATATCTCTTTTTGGATTATTTAATCGTCCAAAATTCACAGGCACAGGTTTGGCATATCCAAAAAGAAAAGGAGCTTTTAAGAAAATAAGAAGCCCTGGTAATAGTATCGTTCCAAACAAATCAATATGTTTTAGCGGATTAAACGTAACTCGACCTAATTTATAAGCTGTGTCATCTCCAAATTTTTTAGCTACATAACCATGAGCCGCTTCATGAGAGGTAATAGAAAACAAAACAATGCCTGCTATCAGCGATAGATATACAATTTCCAACATCACGCATTTCCCCCCTTATAAAACATTCTGCAAGGTACT
>CAYUAL010000072.1:0-5195 GCA_964442815.1 uncultured Alphaproteobacteria bacterium
TAATTTTCCAGAGAGTTTAGTACAAGAAGAAAAAGAATTACCTTCTGGAGAAAAAGTTATTTTTGTTCAAGCAAAAGATAGAAAAATAGGGGTTATAGCACGGGAAATAGAGGAATTTTTTTTAAATGGAATAGAAGATAGTTTTTTAAGATTTACACAGTCGCACGATCGTATCCAACAAGAAGCTACTAATTTAACAAGGCTAATAGAGTTATGTAATGAAATCAGAGAAAAAATGAAATATTTAGCCTATGATGCAGATGACACAGAAAAACTTGAAGCAGAACTCCCAAAATTTCAAGCAGAAATTCAAGATATTAAAAAATCTCTTGTCGAAACAGATCCTTATGGCCCTTATAATGATAGTGAACGGCTTATTTTAAGATACCTTAATTACAAAAAGACAATAGATACCCTTTGGCGTGATATAAAAGCACATACAAAGAACTGTAAAGTGCATGCTATCTTTTTTCACCTGCATTCTAGACTTGATCCTTGCGATCGTTGTGCAGCATATTTATTTCGTGCTTTTGAAAGAAGTGGAGGATTTATTGAACATCTACAGCAACTAGCCATGCTTAATCAAGGAGGGTTAAGGCCTATTGTATCTTTACTTATGTCATCACGAAATTTTCATAAAGCTCGAAGAGTAGAGCTTTTAAGGTCAGATGGATATGAGCAGAATCCAATTAATATCAATACTATGGTTCCTTTTTATCCTTTAATGGTATTTCATAATTTTGATAGAAGAGAGGAGCCACCCTCTATTTTACTTGATTTTCCCGAGGTTCTTAAACAAGCAAGGTGGGCTGATACAGTTCGAAGAAATGGGGACCTCTGGTTGGATCAAAGAATCAAAAGTTCTCAACTAGTTGTTCAATTCGTTCAAACAGAAAATGAAGGATTAAAAAGAATAGCAGCAGAAAGGGCTGAAGCTTTAGCCAGTCAAGAACAAGAGATTAAAAATTTGAGGGAAATGATAGCACAATTAAAAGCAGAAAATGAAGTCTTACAGACTTTTGCAGCAGATGTAAAAACTGAGGTGAGTGGCCCTGATCAACTTTCTGCATCTCAGCCGGCACTTCCGCAACAAGGTACCGTATCTGCTGCTGGAACATCTTCAAGCCATGTTGAAGGAAAAGAAGAAGACTTAAATTTATCTCTTTTTGATTAATAAGCCTAAACATTTGTATAGAGAGATATTACCCAATTCTCAACTCTTTAGACCTACCACACTTTGTTAGCTGTTCAAAGTGTTTTTATGGATACACGGGAGAAGTGTTTGAGCCATAGAGGTGGAAAACGGGATAGGAGTTTCATTATTTCATCTGGATATGGTCACGTATTAGGGCTCATACAGGGGGGCACTGCTGATATACTTCTCTTTGGGTTTATTCTCCTTGAGGGGTTTTCCCCGCAGCTTGCTGCGACTGTTCTATTAAAGCAGGCCGGTCCGAAGGAAAAACTCCCGTAATACTCCGCGGGCGTGCCCCGGAGATAGGGGGTTTTAGGTCTGCGAAATTTATTTAGGATCTGCTGGAATGGGGATAGCGCGTTGTTTAGAGGTTTAGAGACATCAGAAGAAGATATTATGTTGACTGAAAACTAATGCCCACTCATCTCCATCAGAACCTATTGTTTTCAAAGAAATATTGGTCTTCAACAAACCCTGACTCTCTTGTTAAGGAAAAAAACCAGAAAGATTCTGTAGAGATTCTAAAGGAGAATCAGAATTATTGATGTAGTTAAAATTCTGACCCAGGGATCATTAAAGTACCCTTTGCCTTCTTTCCATCTACAAGGAGTTGTGCAACTGCTTTTTTATCGATCTCAGATTCAATATGTTGAGTGCCTTGATCTGAGACTAAGTGAGCATCTAGTATAGTAATTGGAAAGCGGTCTCCTTTAGGAGCACCCATCACAACTGTCATTACAACAGCATGAGTGCCAAAGTCTGCCCACATAAGCGCCCTCGGCCCATTTTGCTCAACAGTATCTACTGGTTTTGTTGGTAATCTGCTATCATCACTGCTTTCAACGGCAGGTGCAGCTGTAATCATTTGTGTATCTGCCCGAACAGGGGGTGTGCTAAGTATAGCAACAGAAAACAAAGAAACAAAACCAAGAGGCAACAGGTTTAAATTCTTGAGATTTTTTTTCATGTTATTTTTGAACCCCTATCTTTTATGATAATATTTACATTAATTCCGTATTATACCCCCATAATACCAATTCTCTCTCTCAAACTCAAGAGCTATTTTACTTTTTTTCATTCTTATATTATGAGGTATCTAATAAAAGAGATGATGTCTTCAATCATAAATTATAGCAAATCTTTTTAAACAGAGAAACAATCCTTAGTAGCCTTTTTAAGATTATAGTCACTGACTTTAAAAGAAGTTTTTATCATTCAGCTGGCAATAAACGTTGACGTAAGCCATTTCCATTAGAGTGTGTAGTGGTCTTATTAACTGTTTTCATCTCTACAGCCTGCTCAGGATCATACTGCTCATATTCTGTCTCTGTGACTAATTCCCCGCCCTCTCGTAGGCGACTTAGATCAACTACTTTACGGGGTTTATGGCAAGCAACTGCCCTCCAAAGGGCAGCCACTCCATTTCCTGTTTTCTTGGCTGTCCATTTTGTGCCTTCCCAACCCTTGCCCAATCCCCACAATGTACCTGATCCTGCACGGCTCTAAAATCCAGAAATTTTAATCTCAAAGTTGTTTTCTCTTAATTGTTCCATGGTGGTACTACTATTTTCTACATCATAAAACATGTCTGGGATCACGCCACTTTGTTCTTCCATCATTCGTCGCATCAATCCAAATTTATTTTTTTTCAGTAATCTCAGGAACAGGAATTTCGATTCGCCTTAAAGTCCGAACAACAGGTGCGGTTCCATTAGAAACATTCCCTTGGAGGATCTGAGTATCCCTTGTGACTGGATTAGAGAATGCAGATTTTAATTCTTTTAATCTATCTACCAAAAAGTCGTGCTATCCATCCTTTCTTAGGGGGTGAACTTTCAGGCGATGGAGAAGCACTACTACTGCTACCTCCCATATTCGTCATTTCTACATAATGGGTAGTAGGATGGTCTGTCCCAGTAGGAGCACTTCTTGTTACAGGAGAAACTTGTACCTTTCCTTGAGGCTTCTTTGTCCGATTGTTCCACCAATGCTTAGCAAATCCATCCATATTAGCAGGGGTAACTCGAATGCCACGTACGTGTAAGGCCTTTAAAACCTTGGTAAAGGCATCAAACTCTGTGCGATCATCAAATAAATTTGTAGAGCTATCTTCCAATACAATAGGTATGGAATGGTGTTCTGGTGAAGAGGTTCTCAAAGATGCATTGTTTGAAGAACCACCATCTACTCTTACTTCTACTACTCTTTCCGCAGGATGCAATACTGCATGTAAATGATTCAGAGTTCTGTTGACTGATAAAATTCCATCATCCACACCTCCTGCAAACAACTGATCCAGCTTGGTCATATCTTCACAGACTCCATGGCGGGCTAAAGCGGCGATTTGGGATGGCCTCTTACTCCAATTAAACAAAGGGGATTCATGGAGTAATCGAATGGCATCTCGAACTTTACGGCCTAGAGCACTTTGAAGCAAGGCGCCTTCCCCTAAAGAAGTGAATCCAGCTGCAGGGTTATACGTAGCCCGAAGAGCAGGTTTTCCCGTGGCTGTATACTCTGTAAGTACCATAGCACTCACAGCTTGCATGGGAAGAGGGAGAGATAAAAATCTTGATATAAGAGTTGACCATACTTGACTTAAGAAATCAGCTCCTGTTAGCCGATCTATCAATCCTCCTTTTCCAATACGGATATGTTCTTTTAATTTTTGCTCATTAAGATTGGGCTGATATCCTACAATATGATCTACCCATCTTGCCGTTTCATCGCCCAAGGCTTTTGCCGCCAGAATGGTGGCAGCTCCTCCTAGTAAAACACCTTCTGTTGTTGCCCTAGCAGACGGAAGGTAGGGAATTCCTGCTTCTGGAATATCGCCTGCAGACTGGGCTCCTGAATATTGATACAAATAATAAGCTCCATAGGATAATCCCAATCCCAAAGTACGTCCCACAATCTTAGCTCCATTATGATACCATGGATGGGCCGGATCATAAATATTAGTCAACATCCGCTTTACGCGACCTTTTGGCTTTGGAGGGACATATTCATATTTTTTGATAAAAAGGGGATCTAAAAACAAAGTCATATAGAGAAGGTTTCTAGCTTTTTGATGTTGGGGACCAGGGTATTTTTCTTCCGTAGCCCTCAGTAACATTACGGTTGTAAGAACATCTTGATCATTCATATCCCATACATGACGATAAGCAGCAGCTGTACGTTTGCGCAGATCCCGGCGAATGGCCCGAGTCTTTTTATTTTTTCCTCGAATAAATACTTGATAAAAATGGTTCCACCATAGGGCAACAGGATCAAATCCATTAACCAATTGAGAATATGCGAAAAAAGGAACGGTACCTAGGAATTCGCTATAAGGAAATGTTGATCCATCAGAAAAAACTTGAATACTATAAGTTGCTTGATAGATCTGTATTTGTACAATTAATTTTCCAACAGAATAGGCTAAAACAACCCCCTTTCCTACCAAATCTCCCAATAAAAATTTATCTTCTGCTTTTTTTTTGTTGGCCTTTTTACTATCTTCGTTTTCTTGAAAATATCTCCAAAGCCTACTAAAGGATTGAGAAATAGCATAAGATTCCGGCGTAAAAGTTAAAATTGTAGCAAGGGCAGAGATTCCTTTAATACGCACATCAAACTCTGGATCATCACCTACATATTTAAATAAATATGCTATTCCTGGATTTGCACTAAAAATTCTTCCCAAAGAAAAACTAGAAGCTCCAGCAATAGCAAGGCCTGGCAATATGACTGCAACTTTATGGGCTGTGCTATACTCGGGATGTAACTCAGATTCCATCCATCCCAAGAAATGGCTTAAATGGTCATCCGCTTGGATTACCCGCTCCAGATTTTCCACGGTTATTTGGTCTGGATTTTTAATGGACCCTAAGGCAGCGGTAAATTTGGGATCAGCATCAGAAAACCGCCCATTATCTATAAGTGTTTGTTTTATCTGATTTGACCCATCTCTTTCTTGATTAAATTCCGAAAATGCTCCATGAGAGAATTGAACAGTATT
>CAYUAL010000072.1:5205-8259 GCA_964442815.1 uncultured Alphaproteobacteria bacterium
GTATTTATAGAAATAAGAGAGGATATAGTCACATAGGATATTATTTTTTTAATCAGCATAACCCTAAACTCCTAAAATGAATACTTGATTTTAGGGTTATCATACATAACATATTACTTTATGCAAGTATTTTTTTACTCAAAATATGAAATAATTTATTGATTTAGCTGAAGTAATTAAAAAACAACCCTTAAAATGATAGAGGGCTCAAAATTAAAAGGGGGTTTCTAAATAAAAACCCCTTTTTCTAATTAACATATACCTTCTGCTTGCATAAGAGACGTACATATTTCATCAACCATAACTACCCCCCGTGCAGTCTTTTCTTGTACCAAGACATTCACGATGTCAGCCAAAGCAATTTCTTCACCCATATGTTGGGTGCCTTGGTCAGAAACAACGTGTGCATCTAGAAGGGTGATAGGTAGGTTGTCACCTTTTGGTGTGCCGATGATTACCGTCATCACAACTGTTTTATCAGTAAAGGTCGCCCAGATGAATCCATTGGGATTATCTTTTCCAAAGCTATCCTTAGCCTTGGATGCCCAAAGTTTTCTGAATTTCTTAATGCTTTGATGTTTGGAATCTATGCAACTAGCTGGGGTATAGCTTTTCCCATTTTTATCTTGGCATGCTTTACAGCCTTTTTTCTTGATACCTAAGGCTTCGACAGCTGGCTTTACTAATTTGAGACTTGCATGTCCTTCTCCACCTTTGGCCGCAGTGAACTCCATTTTTTCAGGGGTAATAAAGAAGTCTTTCTCTCCTTCTCCTTTATACATAAGGAGAGTTACGGTCATAAAGCCATTAAAGTGTTTCCCAGATATTTTCTCCCACAAGGCACTGTGTTTTTTGTCGCCTATGCAATTTCCCGTGTCTATTTGAACCCCATCAGCCCCTATGACCAAAGGACCCGTGGGGACGAGTTCATATTTACTAAGGGAAGAATTTTCAGAGGGTCTTAGAACAAGGGCAGCCACGTCACCAGAGGAGTTTACATATTGGACCATTTCACTGGGATCCACAACCTTATGAGTTCTGACTGGCCGATCCGTCACCATGGCTATCTTTTTGCCGAAATTAATCGAAAGAAACTTCTCTCCCTCTTTTGTTACAGGAGTTACAGAAGCAAGACCCGTATAATAACTTGGTCTTGCTTGTACAGCGCTTTCTGCAGAAACAACAAGGGCTAAACCCAATACTGCACCAATAGATAAAGATTTAAACTTCTGGAAATTCTTTTTTAGACTATTTTCTTTCATCCCTTTTACCCCTGTATTATTCATTTTAATCAACATATTAGGTATTATTAGTATACAGATTATCAAATTTTTTTATTAGATACAAGCAAGAAATTTGAGAGTTTATATTGAGGGTTCATAAAGTTTGACTCTTTAATTTTCACATATAACAAAAACAGCAGGGAATTTCCCTGCTGTTTTGAGAGGTTGAAGTTAGTTCCTACTTCTGGGACTGTCTAAGGTGTGCTCTGAACTTTTTTGAACAACTCTTATAAATTCTGAGCGAGCTTGTTGAGCTAACAGTCCAGCTTTTTTCACGGTACTTCTCAGCAGGGAACTTGTTTTATTAAGGGTCAGATTAATTACTGTCTCTGCACTTTTTCTAAAACTTTCCTCTATGCGACCCAAAGTATCTTGCAAGCTTTCTATATCCTCAGGTCTATAGCTCTGTTGAGTATGAATCGAATTAAGCTTACGCTGTTTTAATTCTACCCACTTTAACCCTGAAGATATCCCATCTCTTAGAAGATCATCGGCTTCATTGTAGTGCTTACTTCTTTCAAGCATAGTTTGAGCCTTTGATTCCATTCGAATATAAGAGAGCTCTTCCAACCGAAATGTTGATTCTATTGGTTGTGCTGTTCTTACATCATCCTCAGAACCAGAGCTCCAAGAAGCTCTAGATAACTCTGCTGTTATGATAGTAACTAAAATACTCACACATGTAAGGACTTTAGCTGATTGATCTTTAAAATTATGCATGATAGTATCTCCTTATACGTTTAAGACGAACCTAGGACTAGGCTGCCCCTTGTCTTAGGTTTTTTATTAAGAGAATCACCATAATCCTCTTAATTTTCTTAGGTAATACTACTTCTTGGATTGTTAATTGACATGAGTACAAAGTACTCAAATTAAGAGATTTCCATATTAATTTAAATTTATTAAATAAAGTATACGTATTAAATTATATTATATTTAGTTAAAATTAAATACCAATATTTATAATAAGATATAATAACATATACTAAGAATTTTTTAACAAAATAAATTTTTTTTGTTTTGTTCTTTAAAATATATTTCTATTAATATTAATACTTGTTATAATAAAATTCTTTACTAAATAAAGTTTTCGTGATACTAAAAAATGGCAATCTCTTAAGGAGAAAGCCGGATGAATAACATAAAACAAGTTCACGAATTTCTAAATGAAATGTGGAACACCAAGGTTGAGAGCCTAGATGAGCTACATCATTTATTTTCCCCAAATCTTATTGCTTATAGCCCCTTGGGAAAAAAGATTGGATCTAGTGGAATAAAACAAACTAATATCCACTGGTCTAATGCATTTCCGGATATGCAATTATCTGACATCCAATTGAGCTCTTTTAAAAATGCAGTAACAGCAGAATGGCGTAGTAAGGGTACGCATGAAAATATATTTAATGACAAAAACCCCACAGGAAGAAAGGTTGACTATATAGGCACGACCACTTTTTATTTTGAAAATAGAAAGGTAATTAGATACCAGTGCAGTATAGACTTACTACACATTTACACCCAATTAGGGTTTTTCCTCGAAAAAGAAAAGTATGAAAACCAACATACGATACACAACGATTATCTTCTTCTTTTTGAAAAACTAAGAACCCCTTTTCCAAACTGTGAATCCTTGACTCATCGTGAAGTAGAATGTGTGAGTTTCTTTCTACATGGCTGGTCTGCAAAAAATATAGCTCTCCTCTTTGATAGTACTCACAGCTACAGAACAGTACAAAATCAGATAAATAATGCTTTTCAAAAACTTGATTGC
>CAYUAL010000073.1:0-8142 GCA_964442815.1 uncultured Alphaproteobacteria bacterium
CATCATCTGGATCTGGATGGCGGTATTCGTAATATGGTCATCACCGCGCAAAATATGCGTAATACCAAATTCTAGGTCATCCACAACCGAAGCTAAAGAATAAACAGGAAGACCATCACTCTTAATGAGAATAGGATCAGATAGGTTTTGGCCCTCAAAAGACAAAGGTCCATGGATCATATCGTTCCACTGGATAGGGGCAGGATTTAAGAGAAAGCGCCAATGAGGGACGCGACCTTCTTTTTCATAAGCGCTTTTCTGTTCTTCGGTCAGCTGTAAAGCGGAACGGTCATATACTGGTGGAAGGCCACGTGATAGAAGACGTTTGCGTTTAAAGTCTAGTTCTACCGGGGTGTCATAGCATGGATAAAGACGCCCTAATTCCTTCAACTTCTGAGCAGCGGCTTCATACTGATCCATACGATCGGACTGGCGGGCAAAGAAGTCCCAACTGATTCCCAGCCATTTAAGGTCCTCTTCTATTTGCTCAGCATATTCTTTTTTAGAGCGCTCGGGGTCTGTATCGTCCATGCGCAACATAAACTTACCCCCAAAATGACGGGCAAACAGATAATTATCGAGCGCGCGTCGCACGTTTCCAACGTGGAGCTTTCCCGTAGGGGAAGGCGCAAACCGAGTAACAACAAGAGAAGAGGAAGACATTTTCTTAAACTAAAATTCCTAAATTGATACAAGGGACACATACTATAATACCCATTAGAAAAAATAAATATCACTTTGACATGTTTATTCCTAGGCTAAAACCAAAACTTAAAAAGAAAAAAGACCTTTGGCAGTGGGCTAAAGGCCTTCTTAGAACATGTTTAATACATAGAAAATTTCACATTGCTATTACCTAGTTGCACTGGAAACAGCTAATTTACCCTACTCTAAAAGTGGTGGAGTTATATTCATAAGCATCGTCATAGTGTAAGACTCTCGAAACCAAATGCCTACATGGAAGGAGCCATTTTTCTCGACTACTCAGCTGGCTGGAAATGATGTCAATAAAAAGAGGTTTGTATTCATTAAGTCCAGGAATAATTTCATCTGTTCTAGCTAGAGTGTCTGGGATGTAAGTTAAGAAAAGCTCCATATGATAACGCTTTGCTAGAATATCAGGATCTAGAACAAAAAGAAGTTTGTCTAATACTGCATCTAGTTCTTGATATAGAACTTCTCCTTCTGAGGTGCGATAAATGGGGTCATTTTGAGGAGTAAGGCTGATATGTGGCATATTCATAAGTTCTGTAGCTTCCAATTCCCCATAGCATGCAGCTACTGCTGCCATGCTCCCACCTTGATCTAGCAAGTCCCTTACTCTGTTACGCACTGCTTCTCGTCTGGCTTCTCTTGCTGAGTTTTCTTCGTCTTCCATGCGTTGTTTTAAATTAGAAACTCTTCCAAGAACTTCTTTAAGTTCTGCAACATACGGTCTTACTACTTCTTCTGCAGCTAAAACTTCTAGAGATTTAACTGGATTAGCTGGTCTAAGAGAGGAAGGGCCAGAACCGCTATCATCATAATCCATAGCAGAGAGGGACAAAGGTAAAAGGGTAGTAAAAACCATTAAACTTTTTAATATAACGGAAGATAAAGATTTTGTTTTTTTCATAATATAATTCTTCACTTTCATGTAAATAGAACATACAAAATTAATATATATATTCTATATAAGAATGGATTTTGTTTTTTCAAGAAAAAAATGTTGGTTCAATTTTAGTAAAAGCTGTAAAGATAGAAATATTTATACTCAGTTGACTGGAATTTCCGGATAGCTGTAAAGAATAGAAAAATCTAAGAAGGCCCAGTATTACAATTATGTCCGATATTGTCATTTATAGAGCAAAAGATGGCCATGTTCAGTTGGATGTCACTTTCGACAAAGAAACCGTTTGGTTATCTCTGAATCAAATGGTGAATTTATTTGGGAGAGATAAATCCGTTATTTCTCGCCATCTTTCTAATATTTTTAAAGACCAAGAATTGGAAAAAACCTCAGTTGTTGCAAATTATGCAACAACTGCTGCGGATGGTAAAACCTATCAAGTAGAGTATTACAACCTGGATGCCATTATTTCTGTTGGATACCGGGTGAATTCTAAGGAAGGGGTTGCGTTTCGACAGTGGGCAACAACCGTACTGAAAGAACACCTTATTAAGGGATACTCTATTCATACACAGCAAATAGCTAAAAGAGGTTTTTCGGAGCTAGAGCAAACGGTGGAGCTGCTTCAAAAAACCTTAAAAGATCATGAACTTGTTAGTGATTTAGGGGTAGAGGCCATACGGCTTGTTTTAAAGTATGCAAAGACCTGGCAGTTGCTGTTGGCATATGATGAAGACAAGCTAGCTTTACCTCATTTAAAGAAGAAAACAGCCTTTAAGTTAACCTACCCGGATGCCATGAAGGCTATTCTTTTTTTGAAGTCTGATCTCCTTTCAAGGGAAGAAGCAACCCCTCTTTTTGCGTATGAACGAGACAAGGGACTTGAAAGTATCCTTCATAATATTGAACAAACCTTTGAAGGAGAACCTTTATATAAAAGCATAGAAGAAAAAGCAGCCCATTTATTTTATTTTGTGATTAAGGACCATCCTTTTACAGATGGAAATAAGCGTATAGGGAGCTTTCTCTTTCTGCTGTATCTGAATCTTCAAAATACGCCAGCTAGGCTGAATGAGAATGGGTTGTTAGCGTTGGCACTCTTAATTGCTCAAAGTGACCCTTCGCAAAAAGAAGTAATGATTCATTTGATTACGAATATTTTGAGTGATTGAAGATCATATTAGAATGTCATGTTCGGGCTCGACCCAAGCATCTCTACTCTGATTATGGAGATCCTCGCGTCAAGCGCGAGGATGACATGTATTGCATTAATCCCTCCAAAAAGAAGGCGTAAAGAGCACAAAAATAGTTAAAAGTTCTAGCCGTCCTAGCAACATCGCAGCAGCGAAAATCCATTTAGCTGTATCACTTAAAGAAGCAAATGTTCCATCTGGACCGATGACAGGGCCAAGTCCTGGACCCACGTTTCCTAAGGCTGTGACGGCACCTGAGAGAGCCGTTATAAAATCAGCCCCTAGGCTTGCTAGAATACAAGCTAAGACACCAAATGAGATACCATAAAGAGCAAAAAAAGTAAGGACTGAAAGGATAACACCTTCAGAAATAGGCTTTCCGTTGTAAGAAGGGATAAAAACACCATGTGGTCTACGAAGCAGTTTTAAATGCATATAGGCTATATGGAAAAGAACCTGGAAACGAAAAATTTTGATACCCCCGGTTGTAGATCCTGTACATCCTCCAATAAACATAAGGAAAAAGAAAAATAGGAGGGGAAGAGGCCCCCAAGTACTATAATCTTTCGTAATAAAACCTGTTGTTGTTATAATAGATACTATATTAAAGGACGCATCAAGGAATGCACTTGATGTAGGAACTTCGTTTACAAAAATAAGCCATAATGACATAAAGAGGCAACTTAGAACGAGAATGATCAGATAAGCTCGCATCTGAGCATCTTGCCATAAAATACGACTTTCTCCTCGACCAAAGCGCACGAAAAGAATGAGCGTACTTCCACCTATAATCATAAAGAGAATAAGGACAAGCTGGATGGCACTATTTGAAGCATAATAACCGATGGAGGCGTCATGCGTGGAAAAACCTCCTGTGGAAACCACAGAAAGAGAATGACATACAGCATCAAAAAGAGGCATTCCCGCAAGGCCAAGGCAAAGAACACAAAGTATAATTAATAAAAAATAAATAGAAAAAATGGCTGAAGCCATTTGAGAGACGCGAGGAAGGATCTTTTCAGAACGATCCGAAGATTCACTGTGGAACAGCTGCATTCCACCAATACGAAGGAAGGGTAGAATAGTAAGAGCCATTACGACAATTCCGATGCCTCCTATACCGTGGAGAAGAGCACGCCATAACAAAATACCGCGTGCTGTTTGGTCGAGACCGATAAGAATAGTTCCTCCTGTTGTTGTAAGACCAGAGGTAGATTCGAAAACAGCATCTGCAAAGGAAAGATGAAGACTAGGGCTCAAAAGAAACGGAACCGCTCCAAAAAGACATAGTATGGTCCAGCTAAGTGCTGTGAGCAGAAAAACCTCTTGTACTTTTAGAGTAATAGGCGCGTGGGGTTTCGTAGCAAGGACCAATAAAAAACCAATGCTCGCTTCTAAGACAAGAGAAAGAGTAAAAGTCTGCCATTCTTGTGTACCATCACGAATCTCTATCAAGATAGGAGGAATCATGATTGCAGCAAGAACAAGGGTTAGAAGACCAGTAATAAAGAAAATCGGGCGTAAGGAAATCATATTTTTTAGGACCTTCCCCAGAAAGTTTTTATACTATATATCAAGGTTGATGGGGTATAAATAGAGTAATTATAATGAGGAGTAGTTAAAAATAGGTGAAATGTCATTGCGAGGAGGGAATATCCTGACGACGCAATCTCACTTGTCACCCCGCTACTTGATAGCGGGGGCCAAGGCAACATGAAAGAAGCTTGTCCTCCTACGCCCAAGGCTTCGGAGGACTACCTAGCTCTAAACTCGCTTCTGGTTAGCCTGCCAACCGAAGCTCTAAGAGCGTAGGTTGGATCCCGCGGTTAAACCGCGGAATAACATTCGGAAAATTTTGTACATAAATCATGATATCATCTTCGCTTTTTAAAAGGATTATTTCTTCCGTTGTTCTTATAGGGCTATCGTTAGCTGCACTTATAGCTGGATCGCCTTGGATCAATTTGCTTGTGATAGGAGTTGCTGCAGCTCTTTCCTATGAGTGGATGGGGCTTTGGAGATTTGAAAGACAGAAAATAGCCTTTGCCTTTTATGGTCTTATCATAGCGCTAACAGGGGCTTCGCTTTTCTTAGCTTTGCCTATTATTTTGGTCCTATGTCTCTTCAGTGCGCCTATATTTTATTATCTCTTATCTCGCTTGAATAAAGGAAAGGATCAACGGCAAGCTTTAAGTTTCTTTTGGGGGATTCTTTATATAGCTCTGCCACCTTTAGTATTTTTGTGGATTTTAGGAGAAGAATCAGGCCTTTTTCTGATTTTATGGATGCTTCTGGTCATTTGGGCTAGTGATATCGGGGCTTATTTTATTGGTTCTTGGCTTAAAGGTCCAAAGCTTGCACCACAGATAAGCCCGAAGAAAACATGGAGTGGGTTTATAGGCGGTTGTATCCTTTCTGCTTTGGTAGGAGGCGGAATAGCGCAGCTTTTTTCCTTAGGATCTTTTCTTTCTTTTATAGGGGTAGGATTGGTAGTTGCTATTTTAGGTTCGATAGGGGACCTTATAGAATCCGCTTTAAAAAGACACGCAGGCGTTAAAGACTCAAGTAACCTCATTCCTGGTCATGGGGGCTTTTTAGATCGGCTAGACAGTACCCTTTTTGTGCTTCCTTTTTATGGGGTATATGTGTGGCTGATGGTGTAAACTTTCTTTTTAAGCAAAAAGGGTTTTGATAAGCTGAATAAAAAAATAGGAGGTTCTTATGAAAAAACAAAAGATATTATTTACTTTTTTAAGTATTGCTTCTTTAGGCATAGTCTTTTCTGAAAGTAAAATCCTATGGGCGCAAGAACAACAAATACTAGAAGACCTACTAAGGGTACAAACAGACCTGTCAACAGCACGAGCAGACCTACAAGCAGGAAATGTGAAAGATGCAAAAGTAGCAGTACAATACTCCATACAAACAGCACAAGGAATTCTACAAATAGCACAAGCAGATATACAATCAGGAAACATATACGAGGCACAAATAGCAATACAAAGAGCGCAAGCAGTGATAGCAGAAATAGGAAGAGTACTGGCAGTATTTCCTCGACCGCATAGAAAGAAGTGAAGGTAACTTAGGCTTTTGTTATTTTAGTTCCATCTTTCTTTTTACGGGATATTATGTGTGGGTCTATTTTTCTTACTCTTGAAAAGGTCTTGTAAATATGATAGGGGACATACTTGGTTAAAGGGCGCATAGCTCAGTGGTAGAGCACTACGTTGACATCGTAGGGGTCAGAGGTTCAAACCCTCTTGTGCCCACCAACCTACGCTCTTCGAGCTTCGGTTGGCCTACGCCAGGATGTTATCCTGAACTTGATTCAGGATCTTTTTGTCTATGAGATGCCGAAACAGGTTCGGCATGACATTTTTAAAACACAAAAATACTAACACTAACATCCTAAAATCTGTATACTGTAAAAAAATAATAATAACCCAAAGGATATAACCCTTGGCACAGACAGATACTTCTTTGCTACCACCAACCCTTTTGGTAGATATAGGTCCTTCAAAAATAACCATAGGCCACACAGGAGGCACTACAGAGTCTTTATCCTATCAAACGTTCTTACCAAATTCTTTTAAGACATTGCAAGACGTAGTAGAATCTTATTTGAATTCTCAATCCCTTAAAGATCAAGATATAGATTTACAAGGGGCCTCTTTTTCTATTGCTGTAGCTTGTCCAGAAGAAATAGAAACGGCTACTATTTCTTACCCCGTAAAAGTAGAAAAAGAAGCTTTTAAAAGCTATTTAGGGGCGCAAAAATGCTTATGGATTCTACGAAAAAATGCGGTTGCTAAAGCAATTCCTTATTTAGCGCAGAAGGATTTTGCTTTAGTCACCCAAGGTCAGGCTATTTTTAGTGAACCTAAAGAGTCATTGGTATATGTCGATCTTTCCTTTAACCTAGAAGGAGTGCCTCTTTTAAAAGAGACACGAAAAGGACCTAAAGTGGAATGGTCCCCTTTAGAGACTTCTGCGGATTCTCTTCGTATGCAAACAGGCTTAGAATCTTACTTGCAACTCATCCGATATATGCAAACGACATTTGCTTCTGTGGAACATCCTTTCAGAGTAGGGCAATTCTTTTCTAAAGAAGGATTGGAAAAAACATTTACGGCTCTTTTTAACTTAAAAGATGTTAAAGAAAATGTGCTAAGGCGTCTTCAGCGTATTTCTAAAGTTATAAGCCCAGGAGCTCCCGTGGATTTAGATCCAGCAGAGCTTAATAATCCACCTCATATGGGCTTAGAAGGAATAGAGATTCGTCTTTCTCCTAATGTACTTCCTCCTCGGAGAAATAAAACCTCAACAGAAAATATGGCTATGCAAGGGAAGCCAGAACCGCAAGAATATGATTTTGATTGGGATAGACTCTCTACTTTATCGGCTCCTATTATTATTGCAAAGACGATGGAGGCGCATCATATCAAACCGCCTCTTACTCTTTTAGCGCAGATTCAGGATATGCCTTCTGCTTTTCCTCCTGAGGTTTTACAGTGTTGTCAAGAAGCTTTGGTAAGTTGGGGAACCCTTTTAGGCGAGTTTATCGCAAAATTTGCACTGATGTACGAAGCTAAAGGCGGCGTTTATATAGGAGGAGAGATCCTGGATCTCCTTGGCAATATCTTGCCCTCTTTACCTATAGAGGAGTCCTTTTACAAAGAAGGAGAAGGGGATGTGAGCTTTCAGAAAATTCCTCTAAGACGGATTATTCATCCGATTCCTTCCTTTGTGGGGCTTCTTCGGTATTTATGGGAGGAGTAAGATAGAAAAAAGGCATCCTCGGGCACCGACCCGAGGATCTCTAAATTGAACAGATGCTCGGATCAAGTCCGAGCATAACATTTATCTATGTTAATTCTTGGTCTTAAGCACCGAAAGCTTACTAAAAGGATTCTTTTTAGAAGGCTCTTCTTCGGAAGAAACTTCATATTCAAAAGGTTTTTGCATTGCTTCTTGAGAGCGCGGATAAGGATCTAAAAAGAGACTTAAGTACTGTATAATAATTTCTCCTATATCCATATTTCCTAAAGGGTCTAAAGTCTCTTCGATATCCTCTTCTTCTGGATCAAAAATAATTTCTTCTTCTGTAGTAGGGGAGAGTTGGTTTAGTTGGCCAACTCTAAAAGAGAACTCTTCTTGAACATGATCTTTGAAAGGTTCCAGCGTGAGACTACATATATAAGTTAAGCTAGCATCTAGACGTATGAGAATAGTAAAAATAGTGTTTTGAGGATTAGCTTTTACCTGAATAGAAGCTGATAATTTCTCAAGGTTTTGTATATGAAGTCTTTTTGCAATTGCTTCGCATTCTTGAGGTGTTGC
>CAYUAL010000074.1:0-7708 GCA_964442815.1 uncultured Alphaproteobacteria bacterium
TATAAAATCCCATGCCCGTGCAGCCTTTAAAGCTGTTTCAATCTCGGAAGAAGAGGCCTCTAGTTTCCCATATAAAACGTTATCTTTTATGGTTCCACTAAAAATAACTGTATCTTGAGATACCCAAGCCATTTCCCGCCGTATAAAATCTAATTCCCATTCTCTAATACTCTTTCCACGGAAAAAGATAGTACCTTTATGCGGATCAAAAAAACGCAGCAACAAAGAAAAAAGGGTACTCTTTCCAACGCCAGAAGCTCCAACAATGGCTACATGTTCTCCCTCATAAATGTCTAAAGAAAAATCTTTTAAAATTTTCTCATGCGGACGACTTGGATAGGAAAAAGAAACATGAGAAAAAGAAATAAGTGGACCCTTTTTCTTTTTTTCTATCTTATTTGGTATTGTATGAACTTTTTTGAGTTTTGAAGGAATTTGAATGCTTTTCTTCGTATCTAAAAGTTCAAAGATACGTTCCATAGCGCCTGCTGCACGTTGCAAGTCGCCCATAATTTCGCTTAATGCCCCTGCCGCCCCAGCTACTAACGCAGCATAAAAAAGAAAAGAGGAAAGATCTCCTCCTGTTAAAACACCTTGACGTACGCCGATCCCTCCCATCCATAAAACGACGCACAAAGCTCCAAATATGCACATCATGACAAACATGGTTAGAAAAGCCCGTGCTTTTATTTGAGAAAGGGCTGTTATAAAGGCAGTTTCTATCTTTCTATAAAACCGTTCCTGTTCATACGGTTCCCGCACATAAGCTTGCACCGTTCGAATGGCCTCAAACACTTCTTCTGTATGAGCTCCAACAGCTCCTAGGCGTTCCTGAGAAGCTTTAGAAAGGACACGTACCCGCTTTCCATATAAAAGAAGCGGTACTAAAATTATAGGTATCGTCAAAGCAACAATACCCGTAAGTTTTGGACTCGTTGCTAATAACAAAAATAATCCTCCCAAAAATAATAAAAAATTTCTCAATGCAATAGGGACGGATGTTGCAATGACAACTTGAACTAAAGTTGTATCTGTTAATAAACGAGAGATAAGGTCCCCAACATGGCGCGTCTCAAAAAAGCTAGGCTCTAATGTTAATAAATGTTTAAAAATCTTTATTCTTAGATCTGCGACAATACGCTCTCCTATCCAAGAAACAAAATATACTCGTGCAAAGCTAGAGAGAGAGAGAAAGAGAACAAATCCTATCATAACGCCCAGAGACTTGTACAAAAACCAAGTGTCTTGCAACCCAAATCCTTGATCAACAAGGATTTTTAAGCCTTTACCAAACCCTAGTACAGAGAAAGCAGCAAATGCTATAGCTATAAGAGCTCCTATTATTTTAGCTTTGTAGGGTTTGCTATACTCCCATAAGGGTCTCAAAATTTTTAAATTTTTACTCTTTTCTGATGCTCTACTATGAAGCGTTTCCGCATAATCAGGTTCTCTGAACATACAAACTTATTCCTCTTCCCTTATCCAATTTTGTATATCCCCGTGGACGAAAGTATGAAGCTTCTCAGAGGAATTACGTGTCGATACCCAGGTATTGCTTTCCTTATCCCATTTAAAATGATGGGCTCCTGATCGCGGAGAAGAAATCCAAATTTCTTTTAAAACTCTATGTAAATGGATAAGATACTGCTCTCCCTTTTCATTTTCCAGTAAGAGAGCCTTATCTTGTAAATCTGCTGTTAAGCTTGGTTCTGTCCTCTCTATCATTTCAAAAAGGGTATCTAAAAAAGCAGAGCCCTCCTTAAGAAATTCCTGTTCGGTCATGATTGCTATTTTGAGTTTTTTCTGTGAGATATGTTATACAGGTTTTTAAAAGATTCTCTAACGTAGGAGCAATCTTATTATATTGTACGTCATAGCCTCTAAGTTGGCTATAAGAAGCAATCTCTGGGCTTAGACAAAATAAGATTATATCTTTTTTAGTTCTTGAAAAACCACACTTTTCCATCAAAGTAAAAAAAGTTTCCGCTCCTCTTATAGAAAACAAACATACTCCTCTTATAGTATTTTCTTGAAAGGCTTTTTGGACTGATACAGAAAAATTCGAACAAGGCATTGCTTCATAGGCAATATATTCTTCTACCTGATAGCCATACAATTCTAAATTGGCTTTCAAGTCCTTACTTACTTCTTGGCCTCTTATATAAAGGAAAGGCCATAAAGAGGTATTAGCCTTATTTAGAAATATTTCTTGTAAGTTTTCCACAGAACCCTGCGCTTCTTGGATTCTTTGAAATCCCAGCTTTTTAGCTAAGCTAGCTGTTTTCTCTCCCACGCACCACAAGGGAATTCCTTGCAAAAAAGTAACGTTATCACGTAAAGCCCAAAGCGCATGTTGGCTTGTTACAAAAATACCTGTCCATTTTTTTTGAACTAGAGAACCAGGAATTGGAAAATACTTTATCTGTAATAAAGGATCATAAAGGTACTCTAAGCCCTTGGAAACCAAAGTCGATTGTATAAGGAAATCTTCTTCCTTGTTCCATTCTTTAATAGAATGTGTGAATAGAATATACACGAGAATGTTCAGCTAGTTTTGGTTTGCTTCTAACTTATACAGCCCACCTACGCCAAGGCTTCGGCCTGTCAGCCGAAGTTAAAAGAACGTAGGCTGAAGGACAACCTAGCTCTAAACTCGCTTCTGGTTGGCCTGCCAACCGAAGCTCGAAGAGCGTAGGTTGGTGGAGCCACGGGGAGTCGAACCCCGGACCTCTACAATGCCATTGTAGCGCTCTCCCAACTGAGCTATGACCCCAACATGACAATAAGGACTCTTGTATGCATGTATTAACCGAGGCCTGCAAAGGATGCAAGAGAAAAGTGAGAAAATACTTTGTAAAAAAGGCCCCTTAAAGGGACCTTTTTTGTTTATTTTTTTTATCTCTGTAGTTTTAAATTAGCGTCTGGAAAACCAGCCACCTATAGAACTTACAAAAGAACCAACTCTAAAACCAATAGACTTTGCTGCAGACTTAACAATACCTCCAAGGGATACGGCTGCATTTTTCAATCCATGAGCAACGCTTTGGGCTCTTTTCTTTTCTACAGTTTTTTCCTCTTCTGCATACATTTCTGTATAAGCATCGCGCAT
This sequence comes from uncultured Alphaproteobacteria bacterium, assembly GCA_964442815.1. GTDB lineage: Bacteria > Pseudomonadota > Alphaproteobacteria > 16-39-46 > 16-39-46 > CAYUAL01. The sequence continues at coordinate 3,110 of CAYUAL010000074.1, forward strand.
CTTTTTCTCAGCTGCCTTATCGAGTTGAAGATCCGCTAAGTTCCGCTCAAAGTCTGCCTTATGCGCTTTATGAGAAACTACCGTTTTTACGTGTTCTACTACTGAAGAAGCATCTACTTTTTGTTGATAGCCTTTCATTACATGAGCTGCAAGAGTTTCTCCACTAGCAGGTACAGGAACTTCAACACCTACATGCTTCTTTCCTAGCATCCCACCAAGAACAACAGCAGGAATAAGATCATCTTCACCCCAAACTCTTACTGTCTGTTCCCCAAGAATGCTTTCGTAATGGGCTGCAGCAATGGGGTTAAATACGCGCGGGGATCCAAAAGTCACGACACTTGTATCATAACCTCCTAGTGCAAGATCATATCCCGCTAAAGTGGCTAAAGCGCCGCCTAAACTATGCCCCGTAACTCTAACACGAGTGCTTTCATGTATAAGACCATTTTCTTCCATAATCTGAGCAATAGCTTGCTTCATTGCAGAGGCGCCAGTTATATAGGCACTTAAAAATCCACCATGCGCACCACCTTGACCAAAGGGCAATGGTTGCTCCCCAAAAGCAAGATCGGTATAAAGATCAGCTAAAGACTTTGTTCCATGATAAGCAACGAGTACATCAGCTGTCCCATCGTCTTTTTTACGAAAAGCAACAAAGCCTGCATGTTGCTTTGTTCCACATCCATAAACCCCCTCAAAAGCTACAAATCCTTTATATCCTTGCTCTTGAAGCTTTGCATAATCTGCAGCTGCTTGTTGGTTGTCAGCTGTAACTATAGGTCTTGATGTATCTAAATCTAGTAATTCATATCCTCCAAAGCTCGTGGCTTTTACCTCAAATGAGGCTATAGGCTTATGATAACTTGCTTTTGCAGCAGGCACAGAATCACCGACAAAACTCTCTGTAAGAGAAACAAGCTCCCCTCTATCTGCAGAAGCATTCAATGAAAGAGAAATTCCTAAAGCAAGAAAACTACACCCAAACAATGCCTTTTTATTAATTCTTTTCATTTAAAATACCTTTTAAAAAAATCTGTTAAAATAGACTTAAAAATAACTTCTACAAAATAGATAGGTGCCACCTAGCAAGTTTTCAAGAGGCAAGCAACAAAAAAAAGCAGCTATCTTAAAATTCTTTGCACACGTTTATTTTTATGTATTTTCTAAATCTTAGATTGTTCTATAATTTAAAGAAGTAGAAGAACAAAAAAGAAGAACCACAATATGCCTTTATTTCGCTCTCGTCCTGACATATCCGCCAAACTAGATAATGTAAGAGCTTTGGCAGCTTTAGGCGTTATGTTTTACCATTATTTTATTTTCTTTTTTATTGAACAGAATATGTCTGCAAGGCTCTCTTGCTTTCCCCCTTTAGATTTCTCTTCTTCCTCTTTTGTAGAGTTTCTAAAAGGCTCCCCCTTTGATTTAGGGCGTTTTGCTGTCACTTTTTTCTTTCTTATGAGTGGGTTTTTAACCCCTTATCTTCTTGAGAAGTATCCCACACGCAGTGCCTTCTTTGGAGATCGCTTTTTTCGTCTCTGGCCTATTTATGCGGTTGGCTTAGGCATTAACCTTTTATTTATATGGGGTGCCTGCGAATACAATGATATGGATTTTCCTTTTGAGTTTTCCGAACTTTTATGTTCCTTCTTTGCCGCACGAGATATTGCGGGTTATCCTTTTATCACGGGAATTGTTTGGACCTTTGAAGTAGAAGTAAAATTCATTCTTTTTTGTATAATCTTCTACCCTCTTATTCAAAAAGCCTCTCTCAAGTCTTTAACAGTCCTTATCGTCGTTCTTTTTGCCGGATGCTTTTTTGTAACCCATTTTATGTATGATGACTATGATATTCGGGATCTTACATTTACCTTCTTTAAAGCCGTTGGAAATAATTTAAGATATTTCCCTTTCTTGCTAATGGGGATGGCTTTTTATTTTCTTTTTACCAAAAAAATCTCTAAAAAAACCTGTGTTAGCCTTTGTACGACATTATCCCTTTTGTTTGCTGCAGGAATGTATTTAACCGTAAAACCCCATATTTTTGTTCAGTACATAGTTAGCTACTTCCCTGCCCTTGCTTTGTTTATTTGGTATATAAATTGGCAATTCTCTAAGACACAAACTTCTTCCGTTTTGGGCTTTATTGCTAGAATGAGCTATCCTCTCTATCTTATCCATGCTATTCCTGGGTATATTATTACCTACATCCTCCATGAACAAGGGATCCCTTTGTTGATAGGTATGGGGATAGCTTGTATTCCTACTTTTGGTATATCTTATCTAGCACATCGCCTCATTGAACAACCTATTCGGAACGCCTGGCATACATATTATAAAAATGCCTTCCCGCCTTTAAGTAAGAGATAATAATTATGACTGATGACTTAGCGAGCCTTACTCTTCCAGAAGAATCCCTAGACCCTTCTTCTTTTCCTATTGTGGAAGGAACTTTAGGACCTAAAGCCATTGATATTCGCTCTCTTTATAGCAAAACCTCATATTTTACCTACGATCCAGGGTATTTTTCCACAGCCAGCTGTTCTTCTAGCATTACCTATATTGATGGAGAAAAAGGCGTCCTTTTATACCGAGGCTACCCCATCGATCAATTAGCGGAGCAAAGTGATTTCTTAGAGGTTGCTTATCTCCTTTTAGAAGGAGAACTTCCAACGGCCTCCCAAAAAGAACAATTTGTGCGCATCATTACCACCCATAGTATGGTCCATGAGCAACTGACTTTCTTCTATCGCGGCTTTAGACGTGATGCTCACCCTATGGCTATTATGGTTGGCGTAGTTGGGGCTCTTTCTGCCTTTTATCATGACAGCCTTGATATCCACGATCCTGAACAACGTACGATTGCTTCTCATCGTCTCATTGCCAAGATGCCGACCCTTGCCGCCATGGCTTATAAATATTCCGTTGGTCAGCCTTTTATCTATCCCAATAATGAATATAGTTATGCACAAAACTTACTGTATATGATGTTTTCAGTTCCTTGCGAAAAGTATATTCCCAATCCTTTACATGCCCGCATTTTGGATCAATTTCTAATCCTCCATGCTGACCATGAGCAAAATGCTTCTACCTCTACTGTGCGTCTAGCCGGGTCCAGTGGAGCTAACCCTTTTGCTAGCATTGCAGCAGGCATCGCTGCTTTATGGGGACCAGCCCATGGAGGTGCTAACGAAGCCGTTCTCAATATGCTTAAGACCATTAAGCGCAAAGAAAACATTCCTGCTTTTATTGAAGCAGTTAAAAGCAAAGAAAATAACCAGCGTCTTATGGGTTTTGGCCATCGGGTCTATAAAAATTACGACCCCCGTGCACGTCTTGTTCAAAAAAACTGCCATGATCTCTTAAAAGATTTAAAAAAAGAGAATGATCCTCTTTTTGAGCTTGCTCTTACTCTTGAAGAAGTTGCCTTAAAAGATCCCTATTTTATAGAGAAAAAACTGTATCCTAACGTGGATTTTTATTCTGGAATTATCTTAAGCGCTTTAGGCATCCCCACATCCATGTTTACTGTTTTATTTGCCCTTGCCCGTACCGTAGGATGGATTGCCCAGTGGAAAGAAATGATTGCAGAACCTCAACAGAAAATTGGCCGCCCTCGCCAGATTTATACTGGGCCTACAGAGCGTCCCTACGTTCCTCTCAATAAAAGAAACTAATACTAACGTCAGCTCGATATAAGAAAAGCGAAAAAGATAAACTTCATTGTTATTCCGCGGCTTGACCGCGGGATCCAGGGGAACAGAGAAGGTCTATGAAAAATTTTATATTTTCCTAGAGTGGTATTTTGAGAAATCTAACGGGCTCAAATTATTATTCCGGATCCTGCGGTCAAGCCGCAGTATGACATTTCTTACCGATACTTACTTTCCGCTTCGATTTTAGCAGCTAATTCCGGCTCCCAACGATCTCCATTGGCGAGAAGTTTTTCTTTTGTGTAGATAAGCTCTGCGTGCGTTTCTGTAGCAAACTCGATATTAGGCCCTTCAACGATAGCATCCACAGGACAAGCTTCTTCGCAAAGACCACAGTAAATACACTTGGTCATGTCAATATCATACCGCGTAGCCCGGCGGCTTCCATCTGCACGTTCCTCTGCCTCAATAGTAATAGCTTGGGCAGGACAAACGGCTTCACACAACTTACAAGCAATACAACGTTCTTCTCCATTAGGGTATCGCCTAAGAGCATGCTCTCCTCGAAACCGCGTACTCAAAGGACCTTTTTCAAAAGGATAATCCAGCGTTACTTTAGGCTTAAAGAAATAACGCAAAGTAAGGCCTAAGCCTTTCAAAATATCCCATAATCCATATGTTTTAAGAACTTGTCTTAAAAACTGCATTTTTTATTTTTCCTCTTTGCATTAAACACATTTTAAGGTGCCCAATCAAAAATTACCAAAACCCCTGCCGTCAGTATTACCCATCCTAAAGACAAAGGAAGAAATACTTTCCATCCTAACCTCATCAACTGATCATACCGATATCGTGGGAATGTCGCACGAACCCATATAAAAAGAAAAAGGAGAAGCCCTATCTTTAAAAAGAGCCATACAACACCTGGAACCCAAGTAAAAGG
>CAYUAL010000075.1:0-7505 GCA_964442815.1 uncultured Alphaproteobacteria bacterium
GTGCCCTATTGAGCTTACTAACTCCCGGTATCCAAACATTATTAGTTTACGGGCACAAGGCAAATGGCAGGCATCATATGCGCTTCCTGATAACTTCTGCATACTAAAGACAAACCGAATAACCCAGGCAATAGACCATTATCTAGGAGAGTTTTTCTCCTCAATTCATAATATGTGTGTACCTTATGTTAGGAGTGCGCCGGGGCAATTAATATTAACTGTTTTACCTCAACACAATGAAATAGTAACAAGCTGCTTACACCATCTTTATGTCTTACTTTCTGGTGAGCATAAAACCCCTCCTATTTCCGATGCACTAATAGAAGTATATAAAGCTTTTGACCCTAGCAATGAGCAAGAAACTCTTCAAAGATGGGGTCTAAACTGGATGGATAAGGAAAGGATACGTTTTTTCAGCCCCAAAAGCCCAAATTAAGGTATAAGCTTACCTTTAACTTAAATATTCCTCCAAAAGACTAGATTATGGCGATGACATATTTTTCATCTCTAAAGAATAATCTTCCTGGGTTTGCTCTAGTCGAAGTAGCTATTGCTCTTACTGTACTTGGTATTATTGGGACATTAGGTCTTCCTATAGCTCTTCATTCATTACAAAGGCATAAACAACAAACAACAGAAGCACATGCAGAAAAGATACTTTCTGCTTTAAGTGCTTTTGTAATTCAAGAAGGAAGACTACCTTGCCCAGCCAACCCAGCTGCTCCCTATACCTCTTTTGGAGAAGAGGTAGACATATGCATACATAATGAAGAAGGGATTCTCCCTTTTAAAACACTGGGAATCCCTGAAGCTCTTTCTAAAGATGGATTTGGCCACTATTTTACATATGTTGTTGAATCTACCCTAACCTGCCAAGAGCTTTCTAAAGAAAAAGCTGCACCTAGTATTCTTAGCTTCAATATTTTGCAAAATCGTCCTTTTACAAAATCTCCCTCCTCTAAGACAGCTAATTTTTGTAATATGCAGCCTCCTGCAGTGCCTCTTCAGGTTTTAAATAGTAAAGAAAATTCTCTCACACCTGTCCTATCACAAGAAAAAGATTTTATTGCTGTAATTCTGGTAAGCCATGGGGAGCAAGGACATGGTGCTTTCAAAGGGAACCAAACTCTTATACGGAATCAAGCCGCTATGCATGGCCCTGACGAGGAACAAAATGCTAATGGGGATAGAATCTTTATTCAAAGAAGCTTTTCTTTGAACAAAGAGAACTATTTTGACGACCTTGTCTTTTGGGTAAGTCGCAATACTCTTTTACCCCTTTATGCACATCGACCATGTGAATAATGATATAAAAAATCAATGCGTCACCTCTTGACGATAGTAGGGATATTTCTTTACTGTCCAACCATATTTTTAAATTTTAAAGGAAAAAACCTATGAATGCAGATACCAGTGCAAAAACTCCTATAGCAGGTGGCATTGCAGCAGATCGCTTAAAAAGCTTTATTGAACGCTTAGAACATTTAGAGATTGAAAAAATTCATGTCCAAGAGACCATTAAAGAAGTTTTTGACGAAGCCCGCGGTGCAGGATTTGATGTTAAAATCATGCGACAAATTTTAAAACTACGTAAACTAGACTCAGAAAAACTTGCAGAACAAGAAGAACTTTTAGACCTATATCGCCATGCTTTAGGTATGTTACCCCCAAGCTCAGCAGAATAAGGAATCCTTGAGTGTCTATTCTTGTCTTTGGTTCAGCAAATATGGATCTTATCTTTTCTGTAGATAAGCTTCCCTTGGCAGGTCAAACCATCCTTTCTCAAAGCTATGAAACAGCTCCCGGAGGGAAAGGAGCTAATCAAGCTGTCGCGGCCAAACGTGCCTTAAAAAATCAGGATTATGCTGTAAAATTTTTAGGATGTATAGGCCAAGATGCTTTTGGAGCCGCTCTTAAACATAACTTATCTCAAGAAAATATAGACCTTTCTAATCTCAAAGAAGTCTCTTCTCCTACAGGATGCGCTAGTATCTGGCTAGACAAAAATGGAGAAAACTCGATTGTTGTTGCGCCTGGCGCAAATAACCTTGTAAAAGAGAGTGATGTAAAAGAATCTATTCTTAGGCTGGATACGTTCCTTCTTCTTCAAATGGAAATACCTTTTAAAGAAAATTGGACGCTTATTGAACGCGCCCATCAAAAAGAAGTTACCATTTTCTTAAATTTAGCGCCCGCCTTTCCTATCCCCAGAGATATTTTAAAGAAAATAAATTATCTTATCCTTAACGAACAAGAGGCATTAGACCTTCTCGATATTTTTAACCTTCCTAAAAGCAAGGATTTTGAAGAAAATAGTGCAACGCTTAGTCGCTTCTCAGGGCAAACCTGTATAATTACACGAGGAGAAAAAGGCTATGTAGCTGCAAATTCTTCTCATACATGGCAAGGAGAGGCTTTAAAAATTACTCCTATTGATACGACAGGTGCTGGAGATGCTTTCATTGGTGCCTTAGCTGCTGCTTTAAAAAACAGAATGTCTTTTGAGGAAGCCCTTCGTTTTAGTGCAACCGCGTCTTCTCTTGCATGTTTAAAAAAAGGAGCACAAACAAGCTCCACCTTTGCTGAAATTGAAAAACACCTTCCTTTAGTTTCTCTTGCTCAAAAGAAGGTGTTACCATGAAAATTTGGACAGTAGACGCTTTTACTGACCAACCTTTTAAGGGAAACCCCGCAGCTATATGTGTACTTGGTTCTTTCCCTGATGAATCTTTAATGCAATCTATTGCCGCTGAAATAAATCTCTCCGAAACAGCCTTTATTGTACCTAAATCAGAAGCACATTTTCTTATCCGTTGGTTTTCTCCTAAAGATGAAGCCCCCATATGTGCCCACGCATCATTAGCTGCTGCTCATATTCTTTGGGAACAAGGATTTACAAAGGCGCCCTCTTTTACTTTTGAGTCTCGTATTGGATATCTTCCCATTTCTAACGAAGATAATTGGATTAATATGGACTTTCCAGCCCAATACACAGAACCAGCTCAACTACCAAATATCCTTTTAGAAGCTCTAGGGGGTATCTATCCTTCCTCTGTCCATTTTGGATTTAATGGATATTTGCTAGAACTTTCGAGTGAAGAAGACCTGGTCAATTTAAAGCCTGATCTTTCCCTTATCAAACAGCTTCCTTGCCGCGCTGTAACAGTTACAACAAAAGGATCTGCTCCCTATGATTTTATATCAAGATATTTCGCTCCAAAGGTTGGCATTGATGAAGATCCTGTTTGTGGGTCTGCTCATTGCCGCTTAGGTCCTTATTGGAAAGCCCGTCTAGGTAAGAGTGATTTCCTCGCATACCAAGCTTCTCAACGAGGAGGCATCTTAAAAGTAAAAGTCCAAAATGATCGTGTTATCTTATCGGGAAAAGCTATCACCATGTCAGAAAGTCACTTTCAATTAGAAAAAGAAATGTAATTACGTTGAGGCTTTTAAGCCACTTTTCTAATAAGTTTTTAGTTTTTTTTATAATAAAATTCTTTCCCTAAAAAATTACCCTTTCATTTGATACCTTTTTAGCTTCAGTATAAGAAGAATAAAATAGTCTCAAGAAGGAGTTGGACTGTCTATGAGTATGTTTTTAAAAGCTTCTGTTATAAGCATATTAACATTTGCGTTTATGTCCCTTGCTGGGTTTAATGCGCCAGCCCAGCTAACAACACCAAAGAAAAAAACCTCTTCTACATCTCGTAGCTCCAAAGGAGCTTCCCGCACACCAAAAAAACCAACTTCTTCAAATAAAGGCCATAATACTCCTCATACATCTACACACGCATCAACCCATGGCAAAACACATACTCCAACTCATGTGACCACACATACATCAACTCATACACCTACACATGCACAAACTCATGTAACTACACATACTCCAACTCATACACCTACACATGCACAAACTCATGTAACTACACATACTCCAACCCATACACCTACACATGCTCCAACTCATGTGACCACACATACACCAACCCATACACCTACACATACACCTACACATACTCCAACTCATGTAACCACACATACAACAACTCATGCACCTACTCACACTCCCACCCATGGGAAAACGCATGCTCCAACTCATGTAGCCACACATACCACAACTCATGCACCTACTCATACTTCAACCCATAGCAAAACACATGCTCCAACTCATGTAGCCACACATACCACAACTCATGCACCTACTCATACTTCAACCCATAGCAAAACACATGCTCCAACCCATGGGAAAACGCATACTCCAACTCACACTTCAACCCATAGCAAAACACATACGCCAACCCATGTGACCACGCACACATCAACCCATGGCAAAACACATACGCCAACCCATGTAACCACACATGCATCAACCCGTGCGCCTTATATAACTTCCTCTTCCTCTAATAGCAGCTCAAATACCGCTAATACTTCTTCCAACACATCTAGTTCTTCTATAAGTACTACGTCAAATACTTCAAACGCTACTTCTCCCCTAAATCCTTCTTCCTCCAATAATGGTTCCAATGTCATTAATACCTCTTCCAGTATACCTAGCTCTTCCATGAATACTGCGTCAAATACTTCAAATGCTACTTTTGATGGCGGGGAACCCGAAAGTGATTCTAATAGAGACTTACAAGAGCAAATAAGAAGCGATCGACTTCAACAACAATCTCAACAGAATGCTCTTAACGCCTTAGATAATTATAAAGGAGATAAGTCTTCAGCAATTTACCAAAAGGCTTATGCTGCATGGAATGCAGGAGATTATAGTGAAGTTAGTAATGTTTTAGATCAAAAATCTGCTGGACAATAAATAGAAACAAAACGAAGAAGTATGGTACAAAATAAATTTTTTTATTTATTTATTTTTCTGTATTTTTTCGTAGAAATTTTACATTCTCTTTCTCTTGTAAGTAAAGCCTACGCAGCTTCTCCTGCATCCGTTTGGCAACAACCTAATACAGATCCTATTTGGCAGAGACCTAATGCCACCTCAACCTGGCAACGACCAGACACGACTACTCCGGTTTGGCAAAAACCTGATACGACCTCCGCGTGGCAACGACCAGATACTAATTCTTCTTGGCAAAAACCTGATACGACTTCCGCCTGGCAGCGACCAGATACTAATTCTTCTTGGCAAAAGCCTGAGACAACCTCTGCCTGGCAGCGACCAGATACTAATTCTTCTTGGCAAAGACCCAATACAGGAGGAGGAGCGTGGAAAAAACCTTCTTCTTCTCCTACCTCTCCGCATCCAGCAATCAAACCATCCTCTCCAAATGTGCTTAAGCCAAGTCCGACACCACCTTCTCCTGCACCTGCACCAGCTCCTACGCCAAGCTCAACTCCACCTTCTCCTGCGCCTGCACCAGCTCCTGCGCCAAGCCCTACTCCACCTTCTCCAGCTCCTGCGCCAAGCCCTACTCCACCTTCTCCAGCTCCTGTGCCAAGCCCTACTCCACCTTCTCCTGCGCCTGCACCAGCTCCTGCGCCAAGCCCAACTCCGCCTTCTCCAGCTCCTGCATTAAGTCCAACTCCATCAGCTCATGTGCCGACAGCAGCACCTGCATCAGGTCCTGAGAAAAACTTGCCTCATCACCCTCCATCAACACATCTTTCCCCTGCATCCACGCATCCTAAAGAAATTATTGAGATAGAAAGGGAAGAAGAACAACCTGAGCCGGAAGAAGAGGAAACAGATAACGATATTGAAACAGATACAAAAGAAGATTTAGAAGAACAGGAAAGAAGCGCTCGGGCCCAAGCCCGCCAAAATAATGCTATTCAACAACAAGTAGCTCAGGATCTTCAGTATCTTACGCCAGCTCAACAAACAGCTGTACAAGAACTTTCTCAACAAGGGAATTATGCAGCAGTAGAGCAAATACTAAAAAAAGCCCAACAAAATCAGTAGTCGAGAACACTTAATACCCTTGCTTACCTTAAAATCCAACCTCCCCCTATAACTTGATCTTTTTGATAAACAACACAGGCTTGGCCTGGTGAAATACCATATTCTGGTGCATGGAAAGAGACCCGCATCCTCTCTTTTTCTTCTTTTTGAATAATGGCAGAAATAGGCTCTTGGGAAGATCTAATTTTTATAGACCCTTCTCTAGATTCTCCTATTTCTAGAGGTTTTCCTAACCAATTTATATCCCCCACTAAGAAAGCTGTTTTACCTAACGAAGTTTTAGGGCCTACTATCACTTCTCGCGTAGAAGGATTGATCTGAAGGACATATAAAGGCTCTCCCTTTAAAGGGTTATGGTCTAGTCTAAGACCTTTACGTTGCCCAACAGTAAAATGAATAATGCCTTCGTGTTCTCCAAGAACCGTTCCTTTTTCATCCACGATATTTCCCTTATCAAGCGCCCCTGGACGCAATTTTTGAATAACTTCCGCATATTTCCCATTGGGTACAAAGCAAATGTCCTGACTATCAGGTTTTTGTGCTACGGAAAGTCCAAACCTTTGAGCATGGTACCGCGTTTCTTCTTTTGTAAGATGTCCTAGAGGAAACCGAAGAAAATTCAACTGATCCTGCGTAGTTGTAAAAAGGAAATAGCTTTGATCTTTGTGATTATCTGCGGCTTTATAAAGCTCAGCTCCTAATGGTCCCATTTTACGTCGAACATAATGTCCTGTTGCCAATGCCGCGCCACCCAGATCTCGCGCTGTTTTAAAAAGATCTCGGAACTTCACACGTTGATTACATCGTACACAAGGAATAGGCGTTTCCCCTCTTAAATAACTCTCTACAAAATCCTCCATAACAGAGTTTTTAAATACACTTTCATAGTCTAACACATAGTGAGGAAAGCCCATTTTCTCTGCTACTTGCGCTGCATCGTAAATATCTTGACCTGCACAGCAAGCACCTTTTTTTCCTACCATATTTCCGTAATCATATAGCTGTAAAGTAATACCTATCACATCAAATCCAGCTTCTTGCAAAAGAGCAGCCGTTACGGAACTGTCTACACCTCCTGACATGGCCACAACAATTCGATGTTGGTGATATGGTTTTGAAAAACCTAAGGCTTCAAAATCTAACCCTCGCATTCCTATACGTTTACTCCTAATTTATGAAAATAAACTATTACTCTATTTACCTTATAAAAGAAAAGTTTTTTGTATAAGTAATCTTTGAACCTTAAAAAAACCCTACCGTAAATACTCATTTACATTGACAAAAAAACAAAGATATGCTTTTTTTTAATATAACATTATAATAATTAACGGCAGGGTGCATACTATGACGGCAAAAATTTCGCTTCTTTTATCTACTATCCTTTTTTCTGTTATTATGCTGCGCTATACAGAAGCTATAAGTACAAGTTGTTCCACCTCTGCTGTTCGCACTGCTTCCGAGATTAAACCTGCACATCTCACTCCAGATTTTGCCCAAACAGGAACGGGCGATGAACATGAAATAGAAGACCTATTTAGAAGATTACACCCTTCACCAGAAAAGTTAAAACCCTAATATTGTT
>CAYUAL010000076.1:0-7480 GCA_964442815.1 uncultured Alphaproteobacteria bacterium
CCAAACAACTATCCACGTGGCGGAGGCATTATACCGGTTAGTGGAAGCGTACCTTATTTTGGGGGTTGAAAGTGAAGCAAAGCGTATTGCTTATATTTTAGGTCATAACTATCCTCAAAGTATATGGTACAAAGATGCATATAGTTTATTGCATAAAGGCTCAGAAGTAGTTGAAGGAGAGCAGTTAGAAGTGGTTGAAGAAAAAGAAATATAAAGTAGGATGATGGTATAATTATGCAATTGAACTTAAAAAAAATGTTTCTCATGCGCTCGTTAATTTTTGTTCTTTTAATAAGTGGTTTTTCTCTACTATCTTGTGGATCTTTTGTACTTGCGGAAGAAAGTAGTAAAAAATCTAAATATTTATTTGATAAAGCTTATGTAATTAACCTGGATCGCACTCCTGAGCGTTATCAAACTATGAAAAAATTATTAGACCAGCTTGAGCTTCCTCACGAAAGATTTTCTGCGGTTGATGGATATAATGTTAGGTTAATGCCTCTTTCCGGAGGGAAAGTAATTACTGGTACCGAATTAAAAAACAAAACGAGAAGCCTTGTACCTAACGAAAAATATAGAGTGCTATGTACTCAGAACCCTAAAGATCAAAAATATCCTCTTTATTATTATTATGATTATGCAAGATTTCCTAAGCCAGTGACACCAGGGGAACTTGGGTGTTTATGTAGCCATTTCCTTATTTGGCAAGATGTGGCAGAAAATGGGTATAACGCTGCGCTTGTTTTTGAAGATGATATTATTAATTTATCTTCTAATTTTCCTGAATTTATAAATCAAATCGTTACTCATATGCCTCAGGAAGCTTTTGTACATCTTTACGTTAATCACTTTCAGACCTATGCTAAACAAGAGGATAAACACTTACTCTCTTTAGAATGTAACGTGGGTGAAAATCCCTTTTTATGTAAAGTAAAAGGCTCTACACATTCTTTAGGAACATTTGCGTATATTATAAATAAAGAAATGGCAAAGAAATTAGTAAGTTCCTTCCAGATTACTGGAGGAGGGGTAGATAATACTTTGATGGAAAAATTGGATGCTCAGGAAATATCTATATATTGCGGTTTCCCTCCTGCCTTACAGTTAGATCATAATGGTGAAACTTCTATTATTGTAAATATGGGAAGGACTGGCTGAGCTGAAAAGCAGTAGAGCTTTATTTGTTTTTAAGTATAAATCGCCATAGGTTGTCTTGCCCTTTGGAAATTCCTATTCGTGGCGTGGTTTCATAAAAGAATTCTTCTTTTTCTTTTGATTGGTATACATAGCAGAAAGGAGAAGTAACAAGATCAATCTTGTTGTCTGCTCGCGTAATACCTAGCTCTCGGCAAAGCTTCCCAGGGCCCTGCAAAAGAAGAGGATAAGGGGACACAAGTTCCATTCCTCGAATTAAAACGGCACCCGGTATTCCAATTTTTTCTGTTACAAAGTTTAAACAGTGATACATCCCATAAATAAAATATACATAGGTATAGCCTGCTTCTTCAAACATAATCCTGCTGCGGGGAGTGGGCCCTCCATAAGCATGTGAGGCAGGGTCATCAGCTCCTCCATAAGCCTCTGTTTCTATGATGCGTCCTTGAAATTTATTAAAAACAAATATTTTCCCAATAAGATCTTGCGCTACTTCAACTGTTGGACGTGCAAAAAAAGATCTATCTAGCCTAGAACCTGAATTCTTTGAAGAGGGAAAGGGTACTTCTACCATTTTTAATTTTGAGGTTGTTTTTGTTTCTTATCTTCCTTTATGATCCTTTTAAAAAGGAAAAGCTCTTTATGTATAGCAAAACCACGCATGGAATTAAAGTAAGCGTTCATGTCTCATTTTTAGAGGAGGAATCCAAGCCTGAAAAAAACGATTACGTTTGGGTCTATCATATTAGCTTAGAGAATAAAAGAGAGGCTCCTGTACGGCTTACACATCGCCATTGGCGTATTACAGATACTTTTGGACGGGTTCAAGACATATTTGGGGAAGGGGTTGTTGGTAAGACACCTACTTTACAACCTCGGGCGATTTTTGAATACACGAGCGGAACGCCGCTTTCTACGCCTTCTGGGGTTATGGTTGGGACTTATACTGTCCTCACACCAGAAGGAGAAAATTTAACTATTGATATTCCTGCTTTTTCTTTAGACAGCCCTTATGAAATTAAGACGGTGCATTAGTAGCTTTCTATGAGAGAAATAGTTGTTGAAGATGCTTATTTTTGAGAACTAAAAACAAAGTAAGAACTACTAGAGAAATGAATCCTATCAGGATTATTCCAGTACTTAGGAAGGATCCTTGATAGTAATATCCTGCAAGCTGGAGAGAAATGGCTGACAAAATAAGCCGAGAACCTTGGAGAAGGGCCGATATACGGCCTTTTGCTTCTGGGATATAGTTTACACACAAGGGATACAAAACTATAGAAGGAATAATCTGTCCTATAACAAAAGGTAGAAAGGCTAGCGTAAGAAGCAACGCGTTGGAACTATTTAGAAAGGTAACTAAAGCGATGCTCCCTAAACTAAAAAGGAATATCTGATTTGAAAGAAGCAATAGCTTCTTAGGATTATACCTATTAATAAGGAAGCCAAAACATATACTTCCAAGACCAAATACAAGGGCTAGGCTACCTTGATAGTATCCGAAAGAAGAAAGAGAGACGCCTAAATCCTCCATATAGAGTAAAGGTGCTATGCCAACAAAAATCCAGTAAGGGACAATCATAAGGATAATATGCATCGATAAGAACATAAAAGGTTTTGATTGAAATAAGGAGCCATATCCAAATAAAGAGTGGTGTTCTTTTTTCTCAGGTAATTTAGTATGAGGAATAAAAAACAAGGTCATTCCTAATGTCAGTAAACCTAAAAATAAAAGTGCCACAAAATTACCTTGCCAATGAAAATAGAGGGTTAAATAGCTTCCGATAACAGGTGCAATGCCTATGGAGGCATTCATTATCCCATTCAGTATGGCCATTAGATGTTGCTGTTTTTTAAGTGGATAAGAATCTGCGATGATTAAAAAGCTGAGAATTGCTGGGGCTGCTATTCCTACACCTTGCAGAAAGCGGCCAATAAGAAGAAATATATAAGATGAAGGTAATAAGCAAAGGATACTACCAACAATGAAAATGACGAGGCCAAGTAATATAATTGGCTTACGGCCATAACGATCTGCTAAAACGCCAACAAAAAATAAGCTTAGACAATACCCTACAAAGTTAACTGATAATAATGCTTCAACTAAAGATGGTGATAAGTTAAATTGGCTCTGAAGTTCAGGAAAACTCGGTACAAAGAGATCAAATTCCATCCCCGCTAATAAGTCCATGAAAATGATGGCTAGTAAAGCCATATGCTTTGTTAACATAATGAATTAGATCTTAAATAAAAAACCACTCCTACTTTGGCAGGAGTGGTTTTAGCTCTTTTAAATTTTTATTGTTAAGCTTGAATAGCGTCTTTTAGAGCTTTTCCTGCGCGGAATTTAGCTTGGCGGCTTGCAGGGATCTTAATTTTTTCACCTGTGCGAGGATTACGTCCCTCTGTAGCGCGACGTTGGCTGGTAGCAAAAGTTCCAAAACCAACAAGGCGTACTTCCTGCCCTTTTTTCAAGGAACGGGTAATATTATCAAATATGCTATCTACAGCTTTAGTTGCGGAAGACTTTGTAATGCCTGCAGCCTGAGCAACAGCAGAAATAAGTTCTGTTTTATTCACGGTTATACCCCTTTTTTTAGAGTGTTTATATTTGAAACCATAGTCATACTAGGACAGCTTAAAATATGCGTCAATTCAAAAAAGTGCAGAATTGTGCGGATTTTTTTGAATTTCGTTGGGTTTTCCATTTATAAACTTTTGTTCTTAATAAAAAATGCAAGATTTCATTGCATCCTTTATAAAAGTTGTGTAGATAAAAAGGACTATTAAAAGAGTAAAGAGACCTTCAATGAGAAAGAACATTCATCCAGACTACCATGAAATTACCGTTATTATGACGGATGGTTCAAACTTTAAGACTCGTTCTACCTATGGAAAAGAAGGAGATACTTTAAGACTTGATATTGACCCTAAATCTCATCCTGCATGGACAGGGGTTCATCGTCTTGTAGATTCTGGGGGACAAGTTACTAAGTTTAATAAACGTTTCCAGAATATTGGCGTAAAAAGCTAATAAAAAAGAAATTAGCAATAAAAATGCCCCTTTAAGGGGCTTTTTTTATGGGGTTTTTCTTAATATACAGGAAGAAAATCCCATATTCTGAGCAGCTTCTTCAAATAAAGAGCATAATACTTCTTTGATGGGGTAGTCGTAAGGGATCTGTAAAATAAGCATTTTCTCTTTAGAATAGATATCAATCTCTTCCAAAAGCGTTGAGCTTTGGCCGCTTAAATCGTTTAAAATGTGAAGAATTTGTCCTAAAGCGAGTGCTCGCTTAAAAAGGCGTTTTTCTAGAGTTTTTAGAGGTAAGAAAAGACTTTTATGCGCGAAAGGAGCATGACCTTGGCGGCTAATATATCTTACAAGAGCACAAAAGATTCTTTCTTCATGTGTCCAAGAAGAGATGTTCCACGTTAGTGTATCAAAAAAGGCTTGTTCTCCTTGGAATGGATATTGCCTAGGATAAAAAGGCGTTGATAAGGATATGAGAGATTCTAAAAACGCCTCTTCCATAAAAGGAAAAAGAGGGGTGATCTTTTTAAAAAGAGCATAAGAAAAGTTTGTCTGTTCCCTATGGTTTTGTGCAAAATAGGTGAAAGAGGAGGATTGTTTTTCTTGAGAAGATAACAAAGAAAATAAGAAACCCTCCCGTATGCCGTACCCACAGTAAAAAAGGGAAGAAGGTTTTAGTATTTTAAGAAGGGTACATAAGGCCAGGCTTGCACGAATAAGAGTTTTTTTAGGTCTCTTGAAGGAAAGTTCTTTGAGATCTTTTTCAGTGTAGGAGGTTACTTCTTCTATAAAAGTAGAAAAGCTTTTTGGGTCAGGTGTATACCCATGTACTAAAGGAAGAGGATATCTTATTTTTTGCATATAGAATTGAGCCAGTGCCCTCCAAGACCCACCTAACAGAAAGAGGGTAAAAGGATGCTCTTTTAAATCATTTATCCAGGGAAGAGAAAGAAGGGCCTCTTCTACTTTAATTTTAGTTTCTTCGTAAGAAAAATCCCTTCCATCTTGATTTTGTAATAAGCGTAAAGCTCCTATGGGAAGGCTAGTTCCTTTTTTTAAAGTACCGTTCTCTAACCAAGCAAGTTCTAGACTTCCTCCTCCATAATCTGCAACGAGGCCAGAAGCATTTTCTTTACAAAAGAGAATAGTTTGGTAAGCAAGGTCCATTTCTTCTTTTCCCGAGAGTAATTGAGCAGGAAAATTAAATGTTTTTTGGAGTTTTTCTAAAGTTGCAGGACCATCTTTTGCTTGGCGGATAGCTTCTGTGGCAAGAATTGTAGGCGTCGTTTTATAATCTTGTGCTATTTTGTGAAAGCGCTGAAAGGACTTAAAGACAGTTTCTAAGCCTTCGGGAGATAAGCACCCCTGGGCATTTAAGTCTTTCCCTAGCTCTGTTAAGTGTCCTTCTTCATACAGAATCTGAGGCATGCGGACTACATTATCGTAGATACTCAATCGCACAGAGTTTGATCCTAGATCAATAACAGAGAAAGGTTTTTTTTCTTTATTCACTTTTATAATATACTCTTGGGTAGTTAAATAAGCATATGCTTATTTAATATAAAGGTGTATGGAAAGGCTAGGTTAAATTAAATAGTTTTCATATTTTACCAAAGGTAGAGAGTTAAGATAAAGGTAGTATTATGCAAAGATGGTTCTATAGTTTGGTTAGTTTTCTTTGTTTAATGGGGTTTATAAAGTCCCAGAATTTAGCTTATGCAAGCACTCCAGAAGAATTGGCAAATAGAGAAATTAAAGTTTGGGAAGCTTATTACAGACAAGACCCTGTAGCTCTTCAAGAACATTTAGGAAGATTCATTGAACTTCATTACAAAGTTTCAAGCAGCAAAGACATAGTTCCTTCTTATATGGAGGCCCTGATGATTTTTGCTAAAACGCCACAACAGGCACCTAGAGAGGTTTATATACAAAGAGTATTACCTCTGGTAGAAAAAGCTTTCGAAGATATTAAGAGAAGATCAGCATTGTATTTTGTCCCTAAAGAAGTAGCTTTGGCTGAATTAAACTGGTGGACTGCTCGTCGTGGAACGCCTGAGGAATATGATCCTAAAAATGTAGGGCGTTTGATGCAAGGGGCTTATGCATCTTTATATGGTGGAGCAAGGGAGGATTATAAAGATGCGGCTTTTCTTAGGGCTACAGCTGCGCGGTTGCGTGATGAATACTGGGAAGCTCATCTTCAAAAAGGTGAAAAGAGTTTATCAGATGAGGAGTGGGCAAATGTAGAAAGAAAGCTTGTTGAAGCCTATAATCATTTTCCTATGGAACGACTTAAAGAAGATTAGAAGTCTTAATAAAAAAGGAGAGGATATACCTCTCCTTTTTTTGAGCTTAACTCTGTGGAATAGGGAATAAGATTAATACCCTTCGCGATCGAGGCGTTTTCTTAAGAGTTTACGGGCTCGGCGAACAGCCTCAGACTGTTCACGAACACGTTTCTCGGAAGGTTTTTCAAAATGACGACGTAACTTCATTTCCCGAAAAATGCCTTCGCGTTGCATCTTCTTTTTTAAGACGCGTAACGCTTGATCCACATTGTTATCACGTACTTGTACAAGCACTTAAGCTCACACTCCTTTCTTATCTATATGTTTTGCGTTATACTCTATCCATAAAAAAAACAAAAGGGAAAAGGTGCTTTTTCCCTTATATATTACTTTTATAGGTAATTTTATGGTTTCGCCTAAGAGATCTTCTGCTTTTCAAGAAATCCCGCATTATATAGGACATAGGCAGCGGCTTCGCGAAAAATTTCTTCAAGGCGGAAAAGACACCTTGGCAGATTACGAAATAGTCGAATTATTTTTAAGCTTTGTTATTCCACGAAAAGATGTGAAGCCTTTAGCAAAGGATTTATGTGTTTACTTTGGAACGCTTAATGCTCTTTTTTCAGCTACTCCGGAGGAATTGCGGAGTATTAAGGGAATAGGAGAAAGTACCATTGCTGCATTAGGTATTGTAAAAGAACTATTTGTACGTGCGGCACGGACAGAGATAAAGGAGCGTCCTTTGTTGGATTCTTGTGAGAAAGTTCAAAAATATTGCGAACATCTTATGAGCCATTTAAAGAAAGAGCAGATTCGGCTATTTTTCTTGGATACGAGGCATTTCTTGATTAAGGACGAAGTGCATCAGGAAGGAACGCTTACCTATGCTTCCATTTACCCACGGGAGATTATAAAGCGTGCTTTGGAATTGGGAGCAGCAAGTCTCATTCTTGTTCACAATCATCCAAGTGGAGATCCTTCCCCTTCAAAGGCGGATATTGAT
>CAYUAL010000077.1:0-423 GCA_964442815.1 uncultured Alphaproteobacteria bacterium
TACTTGCTATGGAAGTCTTCCCAGCAACAAAACACCTTCTTCTACCCTATTTTGAGATACAAACTTCTTCAGATAATCGCTTTCCTATTTGGAGTAGGCCTTATCTTTTGTGAAATTTTCAATATGCAGGGATAAAATCTCTACTTATACCAATAAAGGGAAAGCTCTGAGCCTTTCCCTTCTTTTGCAAAAATTACATCTCACATATGAAAACGCTCCACATATACAAAGTAGAATTTCTAGGGCATTATTGCTTAGAATAAAAGCAATAGAAAGAAGAGACAACATATGACAGTATCTATTAAAAAATCTATCCTCCTTTTTACTAGTACTTTATTAGTTAGCGGTATCATAATGAGTGCTAATGCAGAAAAAGCTTATAGAGATAGTGGTATCCCCCTCAGAGAATTTGCCTACATTAGA
>CAYUAL010000077.1:433-5409 GCA_964442815.1 uncultured Alphaproteobacteria bacterium
AATTTCAGGAAGTGGCGGACCTTCGTGGGCAGAACCCTTAAATGAAAAAGGAGAACAACAATCAAGAGAAAGCATAAAGTATATTGTAGCACTTCCTTCTCCTGTAAGTGTGATTTTCCATAGCCCCCAGTTGCGAGCACATCAAACCGCAAAAATTATTCAAGAAGAGATTAAGGCTAAAACAGGACGAAATGTTTCTCTTGTTGAAATTCCTAATCTCCGAGAAGTAAATTTTGCCAAGATGGATGGTACCCCAGCACCAGATCCAAAAATCTGGCCTGAACCTTGGGAGAATGGAACTCTTCAAATTCCAGATGCAGAAACCCCAGAAGAAGTTCGCCAGCGTATAGTAGCAACCATGACAGAAGTTTTTGAAAAAGCACCTCCTGCCTCTGAAGGTATTCCCTTAGTTGTCGCCCATGGAACACTTTTTAGACAACTGAGTGACCTATTAGGTATTGGACGCGTTGCCCTTGATAACGCACGACCTATCCTATTATCTCCTCCTGCTAATGTTTCTACTCCCTGGACATATGAGATTGTAGAGAAACAATAACCTAAAGAAGTCATGCTCGTGCTTGACATGAGCATCCCTTACGAAAAAAGATTCTCGGGACAAGCCCGAGAATGACTTTTTCTGAACCCCGTGGTCAAGCTACGGGGTAACTTCGTCAATTCAGGATGACACAATCCTAAATCACTTCAAAGAGATTTCCAGAAAGTTTCCTGCACGTATCTTTTTATTCTGAAGTGTCACAGGTAAAATAAAGTTATTATGAGTACTTGCTTCCAAAAGCCCCAAAGCCATTTGGACAATAACGCGTTGATCAGGAGGCATTTTCTTATTTTTGACAAGATTCCGTAAAAAGACTGAAATACCTTTTACATGAAAAGTAAAAGCACCTTCTGGAAACAGATCCATATCCAGTGCAAAAGTTCCCTCTACACCTCCCAATAAAGACCCCCATGTAAAAGAAAGTTTTTCTATATCGACAGCCCCACCTTGTTCACGCCATAACTTTAAGCAATCCTGAAACGACATGTTCCCTTTAGGTAATAAAGATAAGCTCTCTTGTATCGTTGCTCTCACTGCAATATCTTTAATAGTTTGCCCCAATTCTAAAATATCTTTATTCAAGTGAACTTCCTTTCCTTCTCCCTTTAAGACTAAAGAAGGAATTTTATACGTTCCTTTGTCATTGGATGCTTCTATGACTTTAGGATGTAATGAAAAGTGCCCTTTTTCCAAAGAACCTTTTAAAGTTTCCTCTTCCATTAAAGACGCTTTTTGAAAGGATATATTTATCTCTCCATCTCCATAAGAAAAAGGATCTAAAGTAATTTCTAAATCGTTGAGAGCGATTGTATGATGTAAATATTTCAACTCTAAAGTCGGCATCCTAATAGTAAGGGTATGCGGGTGAAACAAAGAGTAACTAATAGTACTCTCTTGCGCCTCTCCTTCAATATCATACCACCCATCTACCCCCAGTTTTTTTATTTTTAATACCATCTGAGGAAAATACTTCTGAGTAACTACTTTTCCATATCCAATGGGGATTCCGTTTTGAGGGGCTTCTTCTAGGAATGTTTCAAGATAGTATTTTGCTTGAAAAATGGCCGTTCCCACAAAAATAATAAAAATAACCACTATTCCCCCTAATCCTCCTAGTAAGAAATAGAGACATTTTTTAAGATTTCTTGGCATGAAGTAAAGCCTCCTCTCTTAGACGAGCTGATGCTATTTCAATAGTAGTCTCTAGCGTTTCCAAAAATTTTTTAGGAGAAAGACCTGCAGGAATAGGATCTAAAAATTCTACAGTTATAGTACCAGGATATTTTATAAAAGACCGCCGTCCCCAAAAAAGCCCCGCATTCAAAGCAACAGGAATAACTTCCTTCCCAAGGGCTTCATACATAAGTGCTATTCCTGGCTTATAGGGCTTGTGTTCAAAAGGATCCACGCGTGTTCCTTCTGGAAAAATAATAACACTTCTTTCTTCCTTAAAAAGGTTTTCCATCTGCCGTATGATAGACTTAAGAGGAAAAGCTGATTTTTCTCTTTCTACTTTAATCATTCCACTTTTCGCAAAATATCGTCCTAGGATTGGAATTTTAAAAAGTTCTTTCTTCATTAAACATGCGGGAGCTTTTAAAAATCGAAAAAACATCATTGTTTCCCAAGCTGATTGATGTTTAGATGCAATAAATGCTGCTCCTTGGGGGACTTTTCCTTTTATTTTATAAGTTATACCTGCTATATATTTTAATATAAAGTTAAGATACCTTGTCCAGCATCGTCCAGCAAAAATTACTCCTTCTTTAGGTAAGAGCAACAAGGGCATTGCGGCAAGAACAATTATTGTTGTTCCCAAAACAAAAGCTAAATTAAATAAAAGAGACCGTACTACAATTTCTATCGTAATAGGAGGTGGATAGGCCTCTTTATCAGATAAGGATTTAGAAAGTTCTCTTGATTTTAAAGGTTTTTTTATCATTTATCTAAGATTTTATCTTATGTTGGAAAATTTTTCTTAAAAAGATCCTAGCTTCCACAGCAATATACTTATTATATTCCCTAAATGCAAAGAGAAGTGTTTTTTTTCTTCTCCACCATCCCTCTTCTTTAAAAATACTCGCATAAACAGGATAGGGAATAACACTAATCTTGGGTAATTTTTCCTTAATTTCTAAAAGACTGCGCGGCATATGATACGCTGAAGTAACAATGATTATTTTTTTTATGGTATTCTCCTTATTTTTCTCAAGTTTTTGATTTAGAGAAAGAATCCATCTTCTTATTTCTTCTGCATTTTCTCTCGTATCACGAGCTTCATATCCTAAATCAAGCGCTTCTTGGAGAGCATTTATTTCTTTTTTGCTCTGAAGAATATATTGCGCGATATCTCCCCCTCGCACACCTTTTGCCACACCAGAAACAAAAAGCATCTTTGATACTCCTTGCTTCAACAACCTAGCTCCTTCTTCTATTCTTCCCTTTCCTCCTGTTAAAACCACAATAGCATCCGCTTTAATAGGAAAAGGTTTCTTATCTTCAGAAGATGGTGCTGTTGCCTGCCAAATAAAAAAAGCAAAGCCTGATCCCCATAGAAGAAAAATAAGTAAACAAAAATACTTAGCCCATCGAAGGAAGGAATAAAAGGTTCCATCGATATTTTTTTTCATAGTTAAAAAATCTTTCTCTTCTTTTTAAAACTTTTTATAGATATATTAGTTCCAAAGATATTAGATATTGAACCCATCATATAAAAAATGCAAAGAAAAGGCTATGCCATTAACACAAGAACAACGTAATGAAATTGATTCACAGCGCTCTCAAACTTTTCAAACACGCCGTGTAGTAGCACCTGCTTTAGAAGAAATTCTTTATACACCTATTCCCATTTTAGACCATGGATTCCTTCGCGTTATGGATTATATGGGAGATGATACTTCCATCGTACAAGCTGCTCGTGTTTCGTATGGGAAAGGCACAAAAAAAATTACTGAAGACCAAGGGCTTATTAATTATCTTCTCCGTCATCGCCATACAACGCCCTTTGAGATGTGTGAAATTAAGTTTCATGTCAAAATGCCTATCTTTGTAGCGCGGCAATGGCTCCGCCATCGCACAGCCAATGTAAATGAATATTCTGCACGCTATTCTATTTTAGATAATGAGTTTTATATCCCCCACCCTAGCCAGCTTGCGGCCCAATCTACCCTCAACCGCCAAGGACGTGAAGAACTCCTAACAGGAGACGAAGCAGCCCGTGTGTTAGGTATCCTAAAACAAGATTCTTCTACATGTTACCAACATTATGAAGAAATGCTCAATGAAAAGGAGGATGGCACTCCTAAAGACCCTTCCCGCTTAGGTTTAGCACGGGAGCTTGCCCGTATGAATCTTCCCCTTAATTGTTATACGCAGTTTTATTGGAAGATAGATCTTCATAATTTCCTGCATTTCTTAAGCCTACGCGCAGATTCCCACTCCCAATATGAGATTCGGGTATACGGCCAAGCCATGCTTGATATTTTAGCTAAATGGGTTCCATTTACGCACGCTGCCTTTGTTCGATATAGGCTTGAGGGTACTTCTCTTTCAAAAGAAGCTCTAGAAATCTTACAGAAAAAACTCCGAGGAGAAGAAGTTTCTCAAGAAACAAGCAGCCTTTCCAAAGGCGAATGGCGGGAACTTACAGAGATATTTGACTTGTAGAAGGGGCCCCGTCCTTATACATATCCTCTAAACCCTGGTAAGTACTCGGTATAATGTCCGCTTCTACGGTTCTTTCTTGAAGTGCTCTTGCCAAGCGGTGTAAGTTTTGTATTGCTCCCTCGCTATACCCTATTTTTGTTAAAATGCCTAACACGAGCCTCTCTCTTACGCCCGCCAGAACTTCTTGATCTTCTAGAGTTTCTAAAGTCTTTCCTTCTTGTTCAAGCATTACTTGAAATAATTCATGCCCAAGTGCTTTAAGTCGGGAAGCAGACATATGATATACTCTATTATCTATATGCCTGTCTGGCATTAAATCATCTAACGCATAGAGTGCAATTAAAAATAACTTTATAGTCCCAATTGCACGTGAGGATTGCCCTCTGGTTTGGTTTAACGTCTTCACATCGCTAAATATTAAAAGATTTAAAGGCGTTATCATTATACTAGACCATCCCCCGTCACATACAAAATAAGGCTTATATCTTCTTACACGGGTAGGATCCCCATCAAAAATACCTTCTGCAGGCCCAGGTTGGTGATGGATTTTACAATCTAAGTAAGATTGACTACTATCATCTGAAATAACCTCAAAGTCTCTTACTTGTGTTCTAGGTTGAGATGGTCTCCTTAACTGTAAAATATATACCCATCCGCCCTCCTCCCCCACGCCATCAAAAGCAACCACCGCAGGAACAACCATTGCAGATGCGTTACCAGAAAGCTCAAAATTAAGAGAGTTTCTCCGAGATCT
>CAYUAL010000077.1:5419-7452 GCA_964442815.1 uncultured Alphaproteobacteria bacterium
CCTTTCAGTACGGCCCTTCTTGGTACCGAACGACTCCTGGGTCTCTCTTCTCCTGCTACCATTGCACTCATATAGAAAGGCAACATTAGTAAAAACAGAAACGCACTAAAAAAAATAAACCGCCAATTCAAAGTCATACCCATTTCTTTTTGCTTTTTGTTTTAAGTATACAACGATTAGACATTATTTTTAACACCTTATATTTTGGGGTCTTAACCCCTGACAAATTTAGGGTATTAGGCAAAAAAACGTCATTGCGAGGAGGGGGTATCTCGACGAAGCAATCCAGTAATATGCCAGCTACGTAAGCAGCTCATTTTTACCTTTAACACAAATTTATTTAGGAGAGCGCTTACGCGCTCAAGTACATATTCTGGATCGCGTCACCCCCTCTCGAGGGTTCGCGATGACTATTCTTTATATCATTGTCTTTTAGTCTAAAACTTGTACGCGGGGTTATTAATAATAGACTACATCTTCTTTTTACTTGATTTTCCCTACAAAATAAGAAATAAAGAGCACATTACGATTATATGAGATATGTAATCGTCTCCTTGCTAGCTTTGGCTGGCTTGGTAAGGGATAATCCTCCCTTTTTGTACCGATAACCCATAAGGAGAAGTAAATGCCTTTATACGAACACGTGTTTATCGCACGTCAAGATTTGACACCTGCTCAGGCAGAAGCCTTAGCTCAAAAATTCACAGATATTTTAAAAGACCAAGGCGGTCGCGTTACAAAGACGGAATACTGGGGTTTAAAAACCTTAATGTACCGCATTAAGAAAAATCGCAAAGGTCACTACCACCTTTTAAACATTGAAGCGCCAGCTGCAGCCATCGAAGAACTTGAACGCACCATGCGTCTTAGTGAAGATGTGATTCGTTTTTTAACTGTCCGCGTTGAAAAACTTGATAATGGTCCTTCTGTCCAGATGCGTTATAAAAATGATCGTGACGATACTTTTGACCGTAATACGAGCAGCGATGATTTTTCCTCTAAACAAGCTTCGCCACGAGATGGATATAGACCTCGCACTCGTTCTCGCTCTTCTGAGGAAGAAGCAGGCTCTTCTTTTGATGCAACTGAATAATTTTTCCTTTACAAGGAGTTTATAGAATGGATTCTCAACACACACCTAATACTCAACGCCATACTCGCTCTTCTGAAGAAGGGCGCTTTTCTCGCCCAGATCGAAATCGGGAACGTGCTCCTGCTTTTCCAATAGATAATATTCCAGAAGAATTTACAGTAGCTCGCTCTGGCTTAAAACGTCCTTTCTTGCGTCGTCGTAAAACTTGTCCATTTTCTGGGCCACACGCAATGCCCATTGATTATAAAGATGCGTATACGCTCCGTAAATTTATTACCGAACGCGGCAAAATCATGCCAAGCCGTATTACGGCTGTTTCTACTAAAAAGCAACGTGAACTCGCTATTGCTATTAAGCGTGCCCGGTTTTTAGCGTTGCTACCTTATGTAGCACAGTAAAGATTCGTCTTTTTAAAAGTAAAAAAGCCTCAGGAAAATCCTGAGGTTTTTTTATCTCTTTTTCAAAGAGTTGTAGTATAAGTATTTTTATACTAAAAAGTATTATCGTGTTTACCTTCCTTCCTCTCCAATTGCATCATTTTTCACTTCTGCAGAAATGGTTAAATAATTCTCATTTAGTAACCACATGGAATGAAGGAAAAACTTGGTCTTTAGAAGATATTAAAAAGAAATACCTCTCTTATACTAAAGGGTATAAAGAAGAGACTCTTTTAAAAAAGCCCATTCATGCCTTTATTATAGAGTTACAAGACACACCTATAGGATATATCCAATATTACAATGCTTATGATTTTCCAAGAGAGACAGGGCCTCTTGTTATACAAATGGGCTTTCCCTCTTCTTTGGCTGCGTTAGACCTTTATATTGGAGAACCTGAATACCTTGGTAAAGGATATGTCTCACTTATTATACACGAATTTTTAGAACTTTATGTCTGGCCTAAGTTTAAGGCGTGTTTTGTAGATCCCAATCTCGATAAC
>CAYUAL010000078.1:0-7379 GCA_964442815.1 uncultured Alphaproteobacteria bacterium
GGTATGTGCAGAAAGAAATGCCATTTTTTCTGGCGTAACGGTAGAAGGTCCAGAATTTGAAATTGCAGCTATTGCTGTCTCTTCTAATCCAAAGATTAATCTTACTTCCCCTTGTGGCGCTTGTCGTCAAGTTATGGCGGAGTTTGGAAAGTCTTTTATTGTTATCTTCCCAAAAGAGGGGACCTATCAAGATTTTCTTTTAGAGGACTTATTGCCTCTAAATTTTGCACTCTGAGAATTCTTCTCTGGTAAAAATTTATAAACTTACCTATTCTCCTCCCATAGAAGCACTAGATTCTTTCATTCTATTAGTTAATTCTCCCGCATTGTTAGGTCTTTGATTTTTTGTTTGTTCAGTTTCTTCAAGTTTATTGATAGATAAAGTTGCTTCAAGCACCTTAGCCGTATCCTTTTTTTCTCCTGTTACTGCCTTATTTGCCATATCTTTCAATGTAAGAGGAGCAGAAAGTGCTTTCTTATTATCCACCTTCTGGGAATTAGCTAACAAATTGCTAGGAAAATACATTATAAATCCTAGACTACAAAAAGAAAAAAAGAAAAAAGTAGAAAACGTTCTTTCGTTGATATACTTACTTATGTTCCCCTGTTTTTTGTTCTTCATTCGTCTTCTCCGTTGTTGTTAGTGTTTCTTTTGTTATGGTTGTTGTTGGCACTACATTTTGATCTTGAAAAAGAGGTGTGGAAGATTGCTTCGCACTTAACGTCAATAGGATGCTTGTAGCCATAAAAAGCGCAGCTAAAATGGCTGTAGTACGCGTTAATAGGTTTGCTGCCCCGCGCGTTGTCATAAAGCCACCCATGGTACCTCCACCTAGGCCACCCATACCGCTGGCATCATTACGCTGAATGAGTATAACTCCAACAAGCGCTAAGCCTATCATCAAATGAATAACTAGCAAAACTATAAGCATATATCCTCCTTAATCTTTTTTATTTATATCGTCTCTTTTAAAAATTTCCACACTTTTTTCACAATATTTTTTAAAACAATCTATTTTTCAGTCCATAATACTTTAATAGCAAGGCATCCGAACATAGTTCCTATTATCTTATGAAGATATTTCTGCACAAAAGTAGACTCTATAAAAAAACCACGCATCCGCGAAAAGAAAATAGCATACCCCATGTTTACACATGTACCTGAAAAGATAAAAATACTCCCTAATATAAGAAGCTGTAAGGTTATATTCCCCAGCTTAGGACTCACAAACTGAGGCAAAAATGTTAAGAAAAAAATACCCACTTTAGGATTTAAAATAGTCGTTATAATACCTTGCTGATATGCTTTTAAAAAAGACTTTGCTCCCCCTTCATTCTTAATATCGAAAATAAGATCAGAAGCTGTAAAGGTCTTATAAGCTAGATAAAGTAAGTAACCCGCACCTATTATTTTAACTATCATAAAGAGCATAGGAGAAATTCTAAAGATTTCTGCTATACCAAGTGCGCTTCCTACAACATAAAATAAATGCCCCGTGCTAATCCCAAGAGTTGCAAGTATACCATAGGCCTTACCTCCCTTAATACTTTGCCCGCAAACAAAAAGAACATCTGCTCCCGGAGTAATATTTAAAAGGACAACCGCTCCTATAAAAGAAATAAGACTACTTATATCAAACATTATTCTTAACTCCTAAAGATAACCTGTCTATTTGTTTCCTCTTGGAAGAAAACTTATAACATTTTATAAAGAGATAATATTAAAAAAAGGGAGCCTTACGTGAAAATAACTTTTTTAGGTGCCACGGAGACCGTCACAGGTTCAAAATATCTTATAGAAGAAAACTCTACAAAAGTTCTTATCGATTGTGGCCTATTTCAGGGATACAAAGAACTGCGTTTGAGAAATTGGGATGTTTTCCCTCTTGCTCCTGCTTCTATTGATGCTGTTCTTTTGACCCATGCTCATATTGACCATAGTGGATATATACCTCTTTTAGTAAAAAAAGGATTTCGGGGGAAAATCTATTGTTCTAAAGCCACCTATGATCTTTGTTCCCTTTTATTACCGGATAGTGGTCATCTCCAAGAAGAAGACGCTGAAAGAGCCAATAGACATGGATATTCTAAGCACCATCCTGCCATGCCTCTTTACACAGAAGATGATGCTAAGGCTTCCTTAAAATATTTTCATCCTGTCGATTTTGGAAAAACTTATTTTGTAAAGGAGGATCTTCGTTTTAGTTTAAGCCGATCAGGTCATATTTTAGGCTCAGCTTTCATTACGCTTTCAGATGGAACTAAAGATATTATATTTTCAGGAGACTTAGGAAGACCGCATGATCCTATTATGTGTTCTCCTACCAAACTTCATGATGCAACCTATATTGTCATAGAGTCTACTTATGGAGATAGACTTCATGACACACATGACCCCACTGAAAAACTAGGAGAAATCATTCGAAAAACAGTTACCCAAGGAGGAAGCGTTATTATTCCTTCTTTTGCAGTAGGTCGTGCTCAAAGTATTCTTTATTATCTTCATAAATTGAAAGAAGAAAAAGCTATCCCAGATATTCCTATTTTCCTAGATAGCCCCATGGCAGTTAATACAACTCAGCTCCTTTGCAAATATAAAAATGAACATCGCCTCCCAGATACGCTTTGCGATGAAGTGAGTCATACAGCCACTTATATAAATTCTGTGGAAGCTTCTAAACAGCTAGACCAATCCGCCATGCCCTCCATTATTATTTCGGCAAGTGGGATGGCTACAGGTGGCCGGGTCCTCCACCATTTAAAGCATTACATAACAGATCCAAAAAACACCATCCTTTTTACAGGGTTTCAAGCGGGTGGAACTAGAGGAGATCGCCTTGTAAGAGGAGAAAAGGTTATAAAAATACATGGCGAATTATTTCCTGTCCGAGCAAAAATAGAGGTTTTACATAACTTATCTGCTCATGCAGATTACGAAGAAATCCTAACATGGTTAGGTAATTTTGAGAAACCACCTCAGAAAGTCTTTATTACACATGGAGAATCTTATTCCGCCGCTTCCCTAAAAGCAAAAATAGAAGAACGTTTGGGATGGACTGTGTGCATCCCTACTTATGGATATTCTGAGAATCTCTAATGCCCAAAGAAAATACTTACCATCTATACCTAAAGAAGCTCGGCATCGATACATATAAAGAGGCTGTCCTGTATATACGGAAAGACTGCCATATCTGCTTGTCGGAGGGGTTTGAAGCACAAACCCGCGTTCATGTTTCGAAAGGTACCTATTCTATTACCGCGACTCTTAATATTATTGACTCCAATATCCTTGAGAAAGATCAAGCTTCTTTAAGCGAATATGCATGGAAGAAATTACATGCAAAAGAAGGAGAAGAGATTATCATTTCTCATGATAAACCTCTCCTATCCTTTAGTTTTGTCCGTTCTAAAATTTATGGGAATACCCTTTCTGACACGCAAATTCAGCAAATTATGCAAGATATCACAAAGGGTAACTATTCTGATATTCATCTAACAGCTTTTTTAACAGCTTGTTCTAATGGTAGAATGAGCTTAGAAGAAACCATATCTTTGACAAAAGCTATGGTGGAAAGCGGAAAATCTCTTACATGGCCGTCTCCCATGGTAGTTGATAAACATTGCGTTGGAGGACTTCCAGGCAACCGCACAACCCCCATTATTGTTCCCATTGTTGCATCTTTTGGGCTTACCATCCCCAAAACCTCTTCCCGAGCCATTACCTCTCCTGCTGGTACAGCAGATACCATGGAAGTTCTTGCTCCTGTAAATCTTTCTCTATCCGCCATGAGAAAGGTAGTAGAAAAAGAAAACGGATGCATAGCATGGGGCGGCTCTATTACTCTCAGCCCTGCAGATGATATCATTATCTGCGTAGAACGTGCCCTTGATTTAGATAGCGAAGCCCAATTGGTAGCTTCCGTTTTATCTAAAAAAATTGCTGCTGGATCTACACACGTTCTTATTGATATGCCTATTGGCCCTACCGCAAAAGTACGCAGCCAAATAGCTGCAGAATTTCTAAAAACTTATTTAGAACAAGTAGGAAGAATTTTAGGACTTGAAGTAAAAGTTCTTTTTTCGGACGGAACGCAACCCATAGGGCGTGGCATAGGCCCCTCTCTTGAAGCGCGCGATGTTTTAAAAGTCTTACAATGTAAAAAGGATGCCCCTCAGGACTTACGTGACCATGCATTGAGAATTTCAGGAAATATTTTAGAATTTTCTCCTGCTGTTAAAAAAGGAGAAGGCCTTAAAATTGCAACAAATATTCTAGATAGCGGAGAAGCATGGCTAAAATTTCAACGTATTTGTGAAGCACAAGGAGGTATGCGTCCCTTATCTCCTGCTCGATATACCCACACTATACAAGCGAAACAAGCAGGTATCATAACAGCCATTGATAATCGCCGTATTGCGCTTGTTGCTAAGCTAGCTGGAGCCCCTCATGATCCTTTAGCTGGAGCTGATCTACATACACCTATTGGTACATATGTAAAGAAGCATCAACCTCTTTTTACTATTCACGCCAATACTTCAGGCGGTCTCAAATATGCCCTTCATTATCTTCGTCAAATCCCTAGTATTCTTACTATAAAGGAAGGATAATATCATGGCTCTCCTTTTTGCTTTTCCCGAATATGATTTTCTTGTTCCTCATCTATTAGAAGGAACTTCTCTAATTAAAGGGGATGTTGTTGTAACGCATTTTCCTGATGGAGAATCTTATGTGCGTTTAGAATCACCTGTTGAAAATGAAGAAATTTATATCGTATGCGGGCTAGACCAGCCAGATAAAAAAGCCATGGCTCTTCTCTTCTTTGCTCAAACGGCTAAGGAGTTTGGTGCAAAGAAAATAAAGCTCCTTTCCCCCTATTTGGGATATATGCGGCAAGACAAACGCTTTCAGGAAGGAGAAGCTCTAACCTCTGCTCTTTTTGCTCAGTTTCTTTCTCAACATATAGATTTTTTGGCAACCATTGATCCTCATCTACATCGCCATAAATCTTTAAGCGAAATTTATACCATTCCTACACAAGTTCTGCATGCTACAGATCTAGTTGCTTCTTGGATAAGAGAAAATATACCTAACCCTCTTCTCGTTGGACCAGATGAAGAAAGTGAGCAATGGGTAGCCGATATCGCAAAAAAAGCTAGTGCTCCTTATCTTATTCTTCATAAGGATCGATATGGAGATAAGGACGTTAAAGTTTCTGTCCCCGATGTAAACATTTATAAAAATTGTACCCCTGTTCTTGTAGATGATATTATTTCGACCGCACGCACGATGATAGAGACAGTAAAACACTTAAAAGAAGCAGGCATGGCATCTCCTGTATGCATTGGTATCCATGCCGTTTTTTCGGAAGATTCTTATGAATTGCTCCAAAAATCAGGCATTCAAAGAATAGTTACCTGCAATACTATCCCTCATCCCACAAATACTATTGACATTAGTACTCTTTTAAAATCAATTATTACATAGCATTATTTATTTTAAGAAAATGAATCTAAATATTTGCCAGAAGCCTTTTACGAATACTCTTAAAAAGAAAGTCCAGGAGGGCTTCCGTAAACATGCCCTAGAAATGACAGGGCTAGATGGAAGCAAAAGAACCTTCTCTTTTACAGCTTATGAGAAAGGAAACTTTGCTGGCATCCTTGTTGTAAAAACCTTCTGGGGTCAGCTCCATATAAAATATCTTTATATAGAAGAGCTTTATAGAAGAAAAGGCATTGGAACTAGGCTCATTCTTAACCTTCTTGAATATGGTAAAAAACAAGGATGTACAGCTGTCTTTGTTGAAACTATGAGCTTTCAAGCTTTAGGATTTTATCAAAAACTTGGGTTTGAAATTGAACTCAACCGAACAGGATTTATCCAAGGGATAACGTATCACTATTTAAGAAAAGACCTATGACTTTTCCTTTTTCCCTTATTGATCTAACCCACGCTCTTGTACCAGAAATGCCTTCCTGGAATGGATCTTGCGGATTTTCTCATGAAATAAAATTAGATTACAAAGATTGTTCTACAGATGTAAAATTCCGTGTACAGCAAATAAAAATGCATGCAGGCATAGGAACACATATAGACGCTCCTTCTCATTGTATTCCAGGAGGGAAAAATGTTGAAGAACTTGATCTATCTCAATTATGCGCGTCTTGTGTTGTTTTAGACATTTCGCACAAAGCAAATGAGCACTATAGTCTTAGCGTTCAGGATATTCAGGACTTTGAACATCGACATGGCTCAATCGCTCCCCATACTTTTGTTATTGTATTTACAGGGTGGGAACGTTTTTGGAATCTCCCTAAGCTTTATCATAATAACCATAAGTTCCCAAGCGTCTCCCAAGAAGCAGCTGCTTTCCTATTAGATAGGCATATAGCCGGTCTAGGCATAGATACACTGTCTCCTGATCGACCTAGCGATGGATTTCCGGTACATCAACTAATATTAGGTGCGGGTAAATATATTGTGGAAAATATTGCTAATGCCCAAAAGCTTCCTCCTAAAGGGGCCTACAGTTTAGCTCTTCCTCTCAAAATAACCCACGGAACAGAAGCCCCTTTAAGATTAGTAGGCTTACTTCCTACTTAAAATATTTCGCTATAACCTTTATGAAAGAGCTTTTCTTAAAATATCCTTTGCCTCTTCTACTTTTTGTTTCCTTATTTTTCCCCACTGCTGCGTTATTTCTTTTCGAGATACTTTAGGATGCTTAATAAGATACTGCCTTATAAAGCTAAGATACGCCCACTCCTGTTTTGGCTCTGCTCCTTCTTTTTTCCTTCTTTCGTATTCTTGCTGCCAATACTGTGAAAACTCTTGATAAGTGGGAGGATTTCCCTCTAACCACCGCTCTTTTATCCAATCCTGCCCAAAGGCTGTAAAATGAAAATGGTCTCCTACAAGTGTTTTCATAAAGTTCCTTGTTACAGTATCATTTTTAAATGCTCCTAGAAGAATTGAGATATCCGGCTTTAAAGGATATTCTTTATTTTTCTGAGCCTTTGATTTTTCAGGAATAGGTGCTTGTTTTAAAGTTTGCCCCGTTTGAATGTAGTGAAGAACTCCTTTGATAAGATCTTTTTTCTTTCCTTTTATAGGTAGCTCTAATTTTTCACTCATTTCTTTGAGTTCTTCCATATTCATATAGTGGAGAGCTTCTTCCAAAACTTTTTGTTCTCTCTTTTGTAAGGAGGGAATTTCTTTTCTAGACATATATTATTAATCTTTCCTTGATGAAGAAGTATTTAAATTCTATTCTAAACCCCATTTTTTACAGAATACAAGACGCTAAGATAGGTTATGAATAATCGTTTGATATATGATGTCATCATTATAGGAGCAGGAGCCGCTGGGTTAATGGCCG
>CAYUAL010000079.1:0-1620 GCA_964442815.1 uncultured Alphaproteobacteria bacterium
CTCCCAGGTGCAGTTCGGCGGCACCTCAAGCTTAAAAGCTGCACCTGTGGATGCGAATATTGAGCGGATCTTAGCAAGGGTATACGCTCTCGACACTCCGCTTCCTCAAGCTAAAAAAGAAATTCAAGATCTGGCCCTTTTCCATACACCTTCTTTACGTGTGGGTTGTTATGTCCAGGGATTGATGGATTTAGGATCTCTTGTATGTTTATCTAAGAATCCTAATTGTTCTGCTTGTCCTTTCCAAGATATATGCAAAGCCTACCAGCTAAATAAAGCGGAAGATTATCCTATTCGCCCTACGAAAAAAGAAAAACCAAAACGTTATGCTTTTGTCTTTTATATTGAAAATGAAAAAGAAGAAATCCTTTTAGAAAAACGCCCACCCAAAGGTCTTCTAGGTGGACTGATAGCCTTTCCTACAAGCATTTGGTCTTTAGAGCAAGAGTCCTTGGAAGAAGCAATTTCCTGTTTTCCTCTCAACACAGAGGAAGAATTTACTCCCTTTAACCAAACGGTAAAGCATACTTTCACACATTTTCATCTAATCTTACAACCTGTAAAAGTTAAAGGGCCTTTTTCTTTCTTATCTGAAGATTCATCTTATTTTTGGGAAAAACCTGATAATTTCTCCCAGTTGGCTTTTCCCACTCTTATGAAGAAAGTCATGAAATTATTTAGATTTCTTGACTCTTAATATGCTCTCTATATAAAAAAGGGAAGAAATCTAGATTTCTTCCCTTTTTAAAATTTCTAGTTTTTATAAACTTACTCTGGATTAAGACCACTAGCTGCAACCATAGTAGGACCTACCTCGGGCCTTCTAGCCATAATACTAGCTTCTATAGACCTTTGCAAAACTTCATGTGGATCTTCACCCCTTTTGAGTATTCTAATAGCTCTTATGTTTGATTCATATGGGCTTGTAAGATCTACTTGTAGTGGAGAGGAATTTCTCATAGCTTTGTCGGAGTAAGATGCAGAGAAGCATAAAAGATCTATGTTATTAGTTAGATAAGCAGTATAGAGAGTTAACTTCCTTGCACTACCTAATGCTTCTTGAAAACTTCCTTTAGTCTCTAGTTGACATGCACGTTGTCCAAAAGCGCTTTGCAACGCAGTAAGAGCATAATCTACATGCTTACTATGCCCAAGCATAACAATAAGTTCTTCAGCATGCACTACAAGAGCCCCATTATCTTTTACGGATTAGATTACAAGATAATATACCGAAGGCATTAAATTAAATAATATTATATCTGTAAATTATTCATATGTAGAGGTCAACTAAAACGCTTCTTTTTTTATTCCACGAAATTTTTGATTTTTTGTTTACAATATCTATTTTTAGAAATACTATTAATGAATAATAATATTATTATATATATTATTTTTTATTTATACTTAGTTTATATTATACGGAGGAGTAATATGGTAGATATTAATAATAATACAAAATATCTTGATGACTTTAATTCTGAGTTAACTCGATATAATCAAAAACTCTCTCAAATACAAGGCCAATTGAGTGGAAAAACTGGGGAGAACTTTCAAAAAATATACGACTCTTTACAAGAGATCTTAGAGGACGCAACCAAAGCTTACTCCCAATTAAAAAAT
>CAYUAL010000079.1:1630-7217 GCA_964442815.1 uncultured Alphaproteobacteria bacterium
TCGAAAGAAGAATGCGACCCTAAGAAAAAGATAGCCAATCAAGCTATTGAACAGCATCCCTCTTCATATAATGATATTCTTGATACTTCCTCTGACCAAATTAAAAAATATACTAACCAAGTAACACATTATTCTGAGGAACAACTTAAATGCATTACCGAATATGTCAGTAAACACCCCGTAAAAAGTATTCTATTAGCAGCAAGTCTAGGTTATTTCCTTGGAAAAGTTCTTAAAAAAGGGTGAGCCCATGAAAGTCTTTCCCTTTATCTTAAGTATTTTACCTGCTTCCCTTAAATTCTTAGTACAAAAAGAAGAAGCTGCTTCTCCAGTAAGGTGCATAACATACATTGCTGCAATCCTTCTGTTAGGCTGTTCTTATGTTTTTGCCTGTATTGGATTATACCAGTACTATAAGGATTTATGGGGGGAAATGGAATCTTTTTTCCTCTTAGGCGCTATATTCTTCCTAACAAGTTTTGCCCTTTTGATTGTAGGGTGGGTTCTTAAGCCTAAAAAGATACCACCCGCTTTATCTAACTCTACTTCTCTTTTAGAAAATGTCTTGAATCAACAATCCACAATAGCGGACTCTTTAAGTAAAAAACTCTCAAATAGCTCCCCTATCACCCCCTTAGCGGTTCTTGCAGCTGTAGCAATTGCCACTTACCTTACTACACCTAAGAAAGAAACCTAGAAATCTTTTTGGATTTACAAAAGAGAATACCCTTTCTTCTAGAAGCTTCTTTTATTCCGTCCAGTCTTCTATTTTTAACCCTAGAATTACTTTAATTTCTTTTATGTGAAAGGTCACATAAATAGAGCTATGACTTATCTCCCATTTTTTACAATAAGCCTAATATGGTATAATACCTTTTCATTAAAATCTTTAAATAAGAAAGATACGCGCTATTTTCCATATGCTTTACTTGTGATATTATTTTTTTAAGTGCTTGCTTAATAAAGAAAATAATAAATAGGGAGCATTCTTATGAAAACAAATAAACACTTTCTCTCTTTATGCACCAAAATAAACAACAAGATAGCAGTTATCATAACTGCTGCTATGGGTAGTATGGGTGCTGTGTATATTGTTACAGTTATCATTTTTGTATGGATGGCCTGGGAGACCTTTATTCCAAATGGAGAAGACCCTTATCCTTTTCCTTTCCTTTTGCTAATACTGAATATTCTACAAATGATCCTTATGCCTCTCATTATGGTTGGGCAGAACCTTTTGGGAAAACACGGAGAAGAACGCGCTGAAAAAGAGTACAAAACGACACTTTTAAGCTACAAATCTTTAGAAAAGATCTTATTACGTCTTGATAAACAGGACGAAGAATTGTTACGCCAAACAAAAATGCTCAATAATTTATTAAGAGAAAACTTAGAATACGAAAATAAAGAATAACCCTCCTTTATTGCAATTTTTTAAAGGAATGGTAGGATACATCTAAAATTAAAGAGGTAAATTTCTTATATCATGGCTGATCCCTATCTTCTTTTAGGTGTTTCCAAAACAGCATCTCAAGATGAAATTAAAAAAGCCTATCGCAAGTTGGCAAAAAAATACCACCCAGATGTGAACCCTGGGAACAAGGATATTGAAAAGAAATTTAAGGATGTTACAGCTGCCTATGAGCTTTTATCCGATTCAGAAAAACGTGCACGGTTTGATCGAGGAGAAATAGACGAAACTGGGGCTGAACGCCCCGATGCCGCTTTTTATAGGGCTTACCAGCAACAAGGGGGCCGATCTCAAGGAGGGAGGTCTCATTTCGATTTTTCTAATATATTCTCAGATGGAATGGGGTCTGGAGGTGGAGGAGCAGATTTTTTCTCTCATATTTTCGGAGGAACCCCACAAGAAGAATATACTTTTACAGATTCTCCTTTTGGTACCAGAAGAGGAGCATCTTCTCGTAGAGCACCCGAAAAAGCACCTAGCACGACCTATACTCTACGTATTAGCTTTTTAGAAGCGGCTCTTGGGGGTAAAAGAAATATTACTCTTTCTGATGGTAAAACAGTTGCAATTACAATTCTCCATGGAACCGAAGAAGGGCAAAAACTCCGTCTTAAGGGTCAAGGCCCCATGGGAGGAGATGTCTATATTGAGATTCATATTGAACCACATGCCTTCTTTACGCGAAAGAAAAATGATATTTTTCTAGATGTTCCCATTAGCCTAAAAGAAGCCATTCAAGGCGGAAAAATTGAAGTCCCTACCATCCATGGTCCTGTTGCCTTAAGTGTTCCTGCCGGAACTAATAGTGACCAAACTGTACGATTAAAAGGCAAAGGAATCCAAGGAGAAAAAGGAACGGGGGATCAATTCATTACCTTCAAAATCACCCTAACAGATCCTAAGGATCCTGCTTTAACGCAGTTTGCTCAATACTGGGAAGAAAGCCCAGCATCCTCTACTTTAAGAAACTCTCTTCTAGCCAGCATTAAAAGAAGCTAAAAGACATTTTATCTCCTTAAAAATTTCTCCATTTTAAAAGCATTTAAAGGAGCATATCCTTTATATGTATTATTAAAATAAATCCATTCTTCTTTATGCGGTTGTAAAGCTATTTTTGAGACCCAAGCTCTTATTTCCTTATCTGTGTATGGTTTTTTATAAGAAGTGTCTCCATGAAAGCGCATGTAAAGTCTATCAGTGGTAAGGAACATATTTTCCGGCACTTGGAAACCACTTACCGTACAGAAAGTAATGGATTTAGATTTTAACGCTTCTACAACCCTATCATTCCACCAACTAGAATGTCGGAACTCCACTACGTTTATATAGCTTGAATCTATGCAACCTAAGATATATTCTAAGTTTTTCTCATTAAAATGAAAACTTCTTGGAAATTGGAAAAGAAAACAACCGGTTTTTTCTTTTAAAATTGTACTTAATTCATAAAACTTTTTTATAGTCTCTAGCGCATTCGCCTGCTCTCTGTAGTGCGTTATACTTCTATGCATTTTAAAAGAGTATTTAAATTCTTTAGGTGCTTGTGCGTACCACTTTTGAACGGTTTTCTCCGTAGGAAAATGATAAAAAGTACTGTTTATTTCTACAGTATTAAAAATATCTGCATAAAAAGCGAAAAACTCCTTCTCCTTTAGCGTATCAGGATAAAAAATCCCCTTCCATTCTTTATAATACCAACCAGAACATCCAACGTAAATCTTTTCCATTTTACTAAATACTCTTGCCTTATTTAGTATATAAGGAGAATATTTAAAACTAAAAGAAAAATAAACTTAGAGGCTTATCATACCTTCTTCTTTGCTTTTTTGGATTTCTTTTAATATTGGGATCCTAGGATTTCTTCTCATAGATCTTTTTATGCACTCAAAAGGAAAAGAAGTAACCTTTCGAAGCGCCCTTCTTTGGACTTGTATTTGGATAGGACTAAGTCTGCTTTTTAGTGGGTATATTTATCTTTCTGCTGGTCTTAACCCGGCTTTAGAATTCTTAGCAGGATACCTCATTGAAAAGTCCTTAAGCATTGATAATATTTTTATATTTGTTCTCTTATTCGGTATGTTTAAGACGCCTTCTGCGTTACATCATCGTGTTTTATATTGGGGGATTTTTGGGGCTATTCTTATGCGCACGCTTCTGATTTTTCTAGGGTCCTATCTCATAACCCAATTTCATTGGATCCTTTATCTTTTTGGGATTTTCCTTGTGGTCATTGGTATTCGAATGATGGGACAAAGACATGACGGCCTTAACTTAAGAAGAAATTTTTTTCTTAGCTTCATACGTAAGCATCTTCCTATAACACCTAACTATGAAAAATATTATTTTTTTGTTAGGAAAAAGAAAAAATTCTTTGCTACGCCCCTGTTCCTTTTGCTTCTTGTTATAGAAGGCATGGATCTTGCATTTGCTATTGATTCCATCCCTGCTATTTTTGCAGTAACGCAAGATCCAATGATTGTCTATACTTCTAATATTTTTGCTATCTTGGGCCTAAGAAGCCTCTATTTCATCTTGGGAGGCCTCTTACAAAAGATATATTATTTACGGCATGCTCTTTCCCTGATACTTCTTTTTGTGGGACTTAAATTATTAATAAGTAGTTTTATAGAAATCTCTACCTTATTTTCCTTAGGAGTTATTCTAGGAATACTTGGAGGAGGAATTTTTGCTTCTCAAGTCAGAATAAGACATCTTGCTCGTCTTAATCTAAAAAGCTAAAATGTAGTAATTAACGTATCAGAGAGTTAGGGAAATATCTATTTGGCTTTTTTCTTTCAAAGAAGATCATTTACCACCCTTAACCTCCTAAGACAAAGGCGGTTTGCTCCTCTCTTCGCAATCCAATACTTGTCTGCTTTTAATGATAATCTCTATAAAAATGCTTTAGTCATCTTGGTTGCTTATGGCTTTTTAGATGCTGGCGCTCTTACTCCTATTTTAACGACTCTTTCTTGGGGCATTTTTATTCTTCCTTTTTTTCTCTTTTCTTTCCTAGCAGGTGGCGTTGCTATGTTTTTTGAAAAAGCTTTTCTTATTAGGTGTATTAAAGGAGCGGAAATTCTCATTTTAGGGCTAGCTGTCTTTGGACTTTTCATAAAAAGCATCCCTCTTTTATACTTTGGCCTTTTTCTAATGGGTGCTCACGCTACCTTTTTTTTACCAACAAAATATGGCTTTCTTCTGCACCATTTAAAGCCTGCTGAATTTCTAAAAGGCACCAGCTTTATGGAAAGCATAGCTTTTCTAGGCGTTTTCTTAGGAAATTTATTAGGCGGATTTTTAATTTTAGAGGATCCCTCCGCCTTCCTTTTCTTATGTGTTGCTTTTGGCGCAGCTTTTATAGGATTTGGCCTAAGCTTCTTTGTTCCCCCTTCCCCACCTTCTTCTCCTTCTTCTAAAAATCTTTTTTCTACTGTAATCCCTCACTTTAAAAACCCTTTATTCTCTTTATCTGGCTCCCTGGATCAGAAAAAGCTTCTTTTTGTTATTTTAGGGATATCTTGGTTTTGGTCTTATGAGGGTACACTTTTATCTCAGATTCCTACTCTTATAAAAACGGTCCTTATGCTTGAACCAAAAGCTGTGAATTTCTTTTTATTTCTCTTTTCTTTAGGAACTATGATAGGGGCTCTTTTATGCAATAGATTTTTACAAGGCATTCCTAGCGCTCGTTTGGTTCCTCTTACTCTTTTCCTTTTAAGCCTTTGTTTAATTGATTTCGTATCAAGTCTTCATAATTGGCAAGGCCAACAACCGGAGCTTTTATTCATTTCTTTCCTTAAAGAACCTTTGGGAATGAGAATTATCCTTGATTTTGTAGGGATAGCCCTATGTGGGGGTGTTTCTGTTATTCCTCTCTATGCTGTTTTGCAATCTCGGACTTCTCCTACAAGCTGTGCCCATGTTTTTGCTTTGAATAACGTTATGAATGCTATTTTTATGGTAGGATGGAGCTTATTTATAGTCCTGCTTTTCTTTTTACAAGTAAACCTTTTAGATATTTTTTGCCTTATCGCCGGTATGAATGGCGCCCTTTCTGCCTTTACATTGATTCTTTTAAAAACGACTTATGGACAAAAACTCCTGGAAAATTTTTTA
>CAYUAL010000080.1:0-7190 GCA_964442815.1 uncultured Alphaproteobacteria bacterium
TGAGGCATTGTTTCAACAATTAGACAACAGTTTACAGGCTGCTCTTGTAAATTTATATCATACATATAAAGATATTGAGTACACGAAAGCACACTAACCTGCTTAAGTCAAAATATAGCAGCTTTTAAGCTATTATTGCGAAATAACGAAAGGGAAAGTACATGGTACTTTCCCTTTTTGATTTTTATTTCAGGTTTTCCCTCTTTTTCTTTGATTTTGAAGAAATAACTTAACACCTGACAACATTAGAATATTAAACAAAAAAATATCATACCCCGGCTCGACCGCGGTATCCAGCATAATAACTTAAGCTCTTTAGAGCTATCAAAACACAACTCTAGAAAAATATAAAATTTTCATAGACCTTCTCTGTCCCCCTGGATCCCACGAACAAGTCGCGGGATGACAGCTTTTTTAAATTTGTCAGGTGTTAAGAAAGAAATATTTTAGTCGTATATATACATCTTTTTATGTATTATTTAAGTAAGAATGTATAAACATACTTAACCCCAAACTGCTTAAAAAATTAGGAGTTCTAAGCTATGAAAATTAAAAAACTTTATGCCTCTACAGTTTGTGCAGTTGCTCTTATGATAGGATATAATTCTGCTATTTTCGCTATGGATGCGGATGCTGAAGTAAGGGAAAGAATATCTCTTACTCGCTCAATTGCTCAAAAAATGGGCCTCCCTAAACCTGACGAAGCAAGTATCACTCCAGAAGTAGGAAATGGCTATGCAATCGCAGCAAAAGTATTCAAATTCTATAAAGATGTTAAATCAGCAAGACCTCAAGCACTTCCAGATGTTGAACCTGCAGAATGGACACGCCTTGCCATGGACGCTTCCCGAGGCGCATTCTCTCCTTTATATGAGACTCTCTTAGATCATTTTACAGCATTAGAGCATTTTAACACTGTAGATAAAACTAGCTTTACTGGAATAGTAGATGGTTT
Organism: uncultured Alphaproteobacteria bacterium; assembly: GCA_964442815.1. Taxonomy (GTDB): domain Bacteria; phylum Pseudomonadota; class Alphaproteobacteria; order 16-39-46; family 16-39-46; genus CAYUAL01. Next base: position 956 of record CAYUAL010000080.1, read on the forward strand.
TGATCCCTCGACTGCTCCAAAAGCGTATACACCTTCTGTGATGGCAGATTGTTTAGAAGCTTTTATTAATGGAACAAACAGAGTTTATGATCTGAGAGCGAAGCAACGTATTCTAAGAGCATTCCTAAGTCAGGTAAATACAGATATCCCTGATCAGACTCAGACAGACGTAAGAGCCCTACACTTACCTGCTGCCGCGGTAGAACTTCCAGCGAATAGAGATAGGTTAAGAGAATTTCTAGATAGCCAAAGAGCTACACTCACAAGTGTAATGCCTATCATATCGTATGTTGCTTTGGCAAACAAGTTTCTCAGGACTGCCCACATAGATGTCCAATTAGCTCTTTTAACTCCAGAGCGTTTTGAAATGCTGGACCACATAGCCAAGCACAATACCGCTCGCTTACGAGATTTTATGTATGCAACTATCTTAAAGAAAACAGCAGGAAAATTACCAACTGTACGTGAGCATGCATTAGCATCTTTACAAGCAAATGACACTTATCAAAGATTAGCACGTCTCACTGATAGTGTTCCTCTTTTCCAAAATCACAGCGATCATGGCTCTACTCCTATGGATGGTACACTGCGATATAGAGAAGCAACAGCAGCTCTTCAAGCGGATGTAAATAGTTTATTAGGTCGCCTAAATAGCGTTGTCACTGTAAGAGATGAGGCTGATAGAGCTCTCCGAGAAACTGAAAGAAGCTTACAGGACGTCCTTATAGATATGGCTCATATATATAAAGATGTTGAGTATGCTAAAACGACGCACTGATTGGGTTAAGTTAGAAAGATAGCGTTTTCAACTGTTATCACAAAAAAAGGAAGGGAAAGTGCTATATGTGCTTTCCCTTTCTAGTTTTTTATTTAGGCTTTTCCCTCTTTTTCTTTTTATCTTCTGTAAGGATGCCTTTAGTAAAAAGATTTAAGTATGTTAGTGCAATATTATATCAAATACGTAGCCTTATTCCATAAGTAAAATTTTTGTTTTTTTTATCCTAGAGTCATTGTTTCTATTTTTTATAATCTAATTTAAGGAATAACTAAATTTTAGGAGTCTACACATGAAAATCAAAAATCTTTACACTTACACAACTTGTGCTCTTGCTCTTCTTACAGGCGTTAATTTTACTGCTTATGCCATGGAAGGAAGCGGTAGTGATACTGATAGAGAATCAATAACAGCTCAGACGCGGATAAGTGCTCAGAGAATTGGCATTCCTGCCCCTGAAAATGACAGCGACATCACACCTGATGTAAGAGATGGTTACGTAACTGCAGCAAAAGTATACAAGTTTTATAGAGACGTCAGATCAGAAAATCCCGCCTACCTACCAGATGCTACCCCCGAAGAATGGGCAGAATTAGCTAGAACAGCCTCTCAACATAGATTCTCGCCTCTATTTCAAGCTATTTTAGATCGGTTTAATCAGCTAGATAGCTATAACACTGTATCTAAAGCAAGTTTTATGCCTATGGCAGAAGCTTATGAGCACAGATTAACTGACTCTAAACAATATACTCCCTTAGAAATGGCAGATCTTTTAGAAAGTTTCATTAATGATACAAATACAACCTATTGGCTAAATGTAAGAAAAAGAACCTTAACCTCTTTCCTTTCATTTATAACAACAGAACTTCCAGTCGACTTAATACAACAGATCCAAAGGAGTGGTGATAGTGATAGAGCTTCTTCAGGAGTAGTACTTCCAGAAAATAGTGACGAACTAGGCGCCTTTCTAGATAGGGAGAAAGCGCTAATACATGCAATTACCCCTTTTTCTGCTCTTTTAAAAGAATTGCTTTCTACAGAAGATAATCTAGATTCCCAACTAAGAGTCTTGTCAGATCGCCTCTCTGCTCTTGCTTTAGCTAACCAAACCCGTGACTTAGTCCCACATACATATACTGTACGGGATTACATATATGCAACTTTCCTAAAACAGCAAAAAGGAAGCACCGCTGAAGCTACAGAAAGGGCTAAACAAGATCTATTAAGCACTAAAGCTTTTGAGTTTCTTGACCGTTCAACAAGAGATAAACCTCCTTTTGGTCAAGAAAGTGCTCAGGAAGCATCTCCTAGAAAACGACTAGCCGATGCAAAGGCTCATCTAGAAGCGTCTATGGAGGATTTACAGAAAAATATAAATGACCTTATTACTTTATACCAAGCAACCCAAAAAGAATCGAATAAAATCGATGAAAGGTTGAATGCTACTCTTAGAGATATTGCTCACAAATATAAAGACATACTGTGGGCAAAAACACAAACTCTAGAATCTGCAAGAATCCCTCAATAAGGCTATCTCTTCTTTTCAGAAAAAGGAAAGTACAGCAATGTACTTTCCTTTTTAACCTTTTTATTTAGGAACCTTTGTTACTATAGTATCCATTTTAAAAGATAAGTAGAAATTTTACTTCTTATTTTTAGCTTGAATAAATATTATTAAACATATAAATGTACCCTTTGCATATTACTTAAAAAATTTAGGAGTTCCAAAGTATGAAATTAAAAAAAATTTATGCTTACGCAGCTTGTGCAATTGCTCTTTTTGTAGGGTATAATTCTGCTACTTACGCTATGGATGCCGACGCAGAAAGAATAGCCCAAACTCGCGCAAGCGCACAAAAGTTAGGTGTTGCTGCTCCGGATGATGCATCGATTACAGACGCAGTAAGAGATGGATACGTAGCAGCTAGAAAAGTCCATAAATTCTATACAAATATTAGATCAGAAAGGGTTTCAGCGTTACCAGACACTACCTCTGCAGACTGGGAAAGACTTGCTATAGAGGCTTCCCAAGATAGGTTCTCCCCTTTATTCCAAGCTATACTAGACCGCTTTATAGAGCTAGATCGTTTTAATACTGTCCCTAGAGATACCTTTCTACCAAGAGCAGACAGTTATGACCCTTCTATTAACCCTTTAAGGTATACCCCTTCGGTAGTAGCAGATTGTTTAGAATCTTTCATCGATGACACGAACAAATTTTATGACTTAAATAAAAAATTAGGCATCTTAAGTGCATTTCTGGATTATATTGCAGAGGAAATTCCTGCTGATTTTGAACGACACATAAGAGAATTAAATATGCCTACTGCAGCAGTAGAACTCCCAGAAAATAGAGATTCTTTACAGGAAGTTCTAGATAGGAAAAAGAGTGTACCTGAAGCTCTACAACCCCTTTTATCCTATCTTTCTTTCGGGGAAAAGGTGTTATCCACTCGTTCTTCTTCCAGCGAACAATTAGCTGTTCTACGAGAGCATATTCCGCAGCTTCATACCCTAGCCAGAAAGATTCCTGATTTTGAACTTCACAATGCTCGTCTAAGAGATTTTATATATGCATGTGCCTTATGTGATGACGATAGCACCACAAAAGTTGCTGCTTTACAGGCAGATGCATCTTTTAGGGAATTTGGTAGACTCACTGGTGGTAAAGCCCTTTTCTTAGAACATGATGACCAGGGCACCACTTCTGTAGATGCTGACCAACGATATCAAAAAGCAACCGAACTCGTTCATGAAGTCTCTGGGGCGACCTTGCCACTTCCTCTAGTACCTCATTACAATGATCTTATTGCGTTAAAGGATAAAGCTCTTATAAAACTCAAGGAACAAGAAGGATGGTTGATGGCCATTCTTACAGATATGGCTTGTACATATAGAGATATTCAATATGCGAAACAACGCTCTTAAGACTTAAAAATACTACACTGAAAAACCAGGGAAAGTACACATTGTACTTTCCCTTTTTGATTTTTTCGCTAAAAAGTTTCTTCCTCTCTTCCTTTTATCTTTCCTAGCTGTTACCCTTTCTTTTAGTTAGCCCCTCTCTCTATTCTAAAAATAAAAATTCCTATGCCTAAAGAATCTTCTTCTAATTCTCTTTTCAAAAGTTCCTGTACGTTTTTGAAATCTGTTGTAAAAACAGAAGATCTTCCTTTGACAGATCTCCCCGAGATTGCGTTTGTAGGACGGTCTAATGTAGGAAAATCCTCTCTTATTAATGCATTGTGCAACCGGAAGGACCTTGCTAAGACTTCTCAGGTTCCAGGAAAAACAAAAATGTTAAATTTTTTCCTGATTTCAGAGACCTTCTATCTTGTAGACTTGCCAGGATATGGCTATGCAAAAGCTGCGAAAGGCGAAATAAAAGCCTGGAATTATCTTATTTATCTTTATTTAAAAGGACGCGCACCTTTAAAGACCGTTTTTCTTCTTATGGATAGCCGTCATGGCCCAAAGAAGAATGACTTAGAATTCATGCAATTTTTAGATGAAATGGCCGTCCCTTATCAGATTATTCTTACAAAAATAGACAAGATTTCAGAAGCAAAAGTATCCTCTTTAACCGAAGAAACCCAAAAACTTCTCTCTACTCATCCTGCCGCCTATCCTACCGTTCTTGCCACCAGTTCTGAAAAAAAACAAGGTATTACCACCTTGCAAGAGCGTATTTACGACCTTATTTCTTTGTAAAATAACGCAGTGTGCAAGTTTTGACTTAATATAAAGTTTTCCACTTGTTTGTCATCCCGCGACTTGATCGCGGGATCCAGAATAAATACCTTGAGCCCTTTAGGGCTCTCGAGATAGTATTTTAGAGTACATAACAAGTTTTTATAGATCTTGTCTGTAGCCCTGGATTCCGCGGTCAAGCCGCGGAATGACATTTTTACGAATATTAATAGTCAAAACTTGCACATTGCGTAAAATACTAAAAATATCTAAAAATGAGTTCCACTGATAGAAGTAGCACCTTCTCCAGCTGCTGCTTGAAGCATTTGAGAAACAGCTCTGAACGGCGCACGATCTCGTCCATGAACTGTATGTATATGAAAGAGCTTACCACCTATTACACCCATAGATCCAGACTTGGTAGTCTGACGCAAATACTTCTTTACTAATCTATTAAATTTTCTTTTCTTTGCAGAAGCTTTCACAGATGTGAGAGATAGCTCTAATCCCGTTTCTACATCAGAAGCTGCACTTGCAGCAAAACTTTCTTTTTCTGAGCTCGACGTATCTTCTTCCTCCCCACTATCTTCTCCCTCTTGTTCTTCATCAGAAGAGCTATCTTCTTCAAAGGTGTCTCCACCTTCAGGAAGATTTTCAAAATCATTAGGAGCTAAAGTCTCATCCTTTTCTTGCTTATCTGTAGGAAAGTCTGGAAGAGGCATATTTTCATACAATACTTCATATAGAGATCTTAGCTGAAAAGCTTCTCTAGGAGAAATATGAGCTTTCCATAAATCTCGATATGCTTTTATGGTTTTTGCATGTGTATATAATAACTCTTCAATAACTGGTTGAGCCTCTTCTTTGCTTCCTGGTATTGCCCCTTTAAGTTGATGTAACGCTTTCATGAATCGTAACCAAGGCATCTCTAACCCAACCCCTTCCTCCAAATAAGGCAAAGCTGATTCCAACCCATTTTGACGTTTTTCTAACATAAATAAATATAAAAGAGAGGGTTCTTTATAGTCTTTATCAATCTCTGTACTTACCTGAAAGCATCTCTTAGCCTTTTCATAAATTTCTTCTGCGTTAGTTTCATTTCTATATTGGGCAAAAGAAATGCCTAACCTCAAAATTGTTAGAGGACCAAAAATATGTAAAATTTCTGCTTGACGCTGGATTACATTATAAGCCTCATTTAGGGGACGTAAAATACTTTCTAGATTTTCTCCTGTCGCTTTTAAGATTTTTGCCTCTAATAAACAAAATGCTGTAAAGAACTCAATATGGTTAGTTTGAGACGCGCTAGATTTATACTTTTCAATAATGCTCTTTGCTTCCTTATACCTACTTTTATAAGTATATTCTTCAGCTAATAATAACTCGCCTCCTATTAGCTGATCAGGATTAAGAGTTCGTAAATATTTTGGTTTATTTGGTTCTTCATTAGAAATTACAGCTTCTTCTATTAATCTAAGACCTGTTTTTGCGTTCTTCTCATCACCCTTGGATCGAACAAGAGAATACTTATGAAGTAAAAGGCCTCCAATAAAAATCTTCAAACGATTAGAAAATATCTTTCTTGGGTGTTGGAGATAAAACCGGATAAATTCCTTCTTTTCCTTCATCACATAATCCGATTCCTCGTCCTGTAAATTAGAGGAGTTAATTCCTTCTAGTAAGCCTCCGCAATTATATAGAGGAACGCCTAAAGAGTAGATATCACATAAGTCATCCTGCATTATACAAGAGTACTTAGGATCAGCAGTA
>CAYUAL010000081.1:0-2820 GCA_964442815.1 uncultured Alphaproteobacteria bacterium
AGGTGTGGCTTCTTGGGCGTATCGAAATAGAATGTCTTGGGCAGCGCATCAAGCTTTTCAGAACGCAGGGATTAGTATGGATGATATGTTAAATGATGTAGTTGCTAGAGCACGTGTTAAATCTGCACTATTAAGAGCATGGTAAAGAAAAATCCAGCAGTAAAGGTGCATGGTCCGAGACAACATCAGGAAGTATCTTAAATTCATGCACCTGAATCTCCGAGGAGACTAAGATATAATCTGCAAAACCTTCTTCTTTATCGTACAATTTAGTACGTGTGGAAGTAATATTATATGTCTTGATAAGATTCGTCATTCTTCGGTTAAGGAGGTGCATACTTTCCGTATCTGGTCGTAAGTTAAAATCTCCACATAAGATTTTGGGAATATGTACGCTTTCCATGAACGCTCTAATCCTTTGGGATTGTTTAATTCGTTCCGAGGAATCCGTTTTTCCTTTTCCATTCCAGAGACCATGGACATTTACAATCATGTAAGAGGTATTATCAAATTGACATTGAATCCATTGTAGGATTCTAGAGTGAGTTGGGCCACGGCCTGGATAATTAGGATTCTCATGAATATAGGTAAAGCCTTCTTCAATAACAGGAATATCTTGTTTTACAAAAAGTCCAATACCATACCAGTCCTCAATAACAGGCCGAAAAAACCCCTTATGATTTGGAAGGAGCTCTTGAATATCTGAAAAAACATCAAGATGAGGTTCTTTATCATCACATGAAAATTTATGAGGAGCGTTTTTATATACTTCTTGAAGGCAGAGAATATCAATACCTTGTTGCTTTTTTATAAACTTTAAGAGAGGCTGTGCAACGTTTCCACCCCATATATTAAGACTTAAAAGTTTCATGGAAAGATTTTTCTAATCTGAATGAGGGGCAGAGGGACTTCCAGCTAAAATTCCTCCATCTAAGACAAGCTCAGCTCCCGTCATAAAGGAAGATTCATTGCTAGCTAAATACACAACAGCCCAAGCAACTTCTTCAGGAGTCCCCATCCTCTTGAGAGGGATTCCTTGAGCCATTTTTTTTAGGTTTTCTTCTCGTTTAACTCCTGTACCTACCATGGGATCCCAAAGAGGTGTTAAAATAGAAGCTGGGAAAATAGCATTGCACCGAATGTTATAGTCTTTTTCGGCACAATATAAAGCAACTGTTTTAGTATGATTCCGTATAGCGGCTTTGCTGGCAGCATAAGCGGCTAGAGTAGGGAGCCCCACAAGAGCCGATCGGGAAGCCATATTTACAATAGCACCGCCGTTTGTTTTTTTCATAGATTGGATGGCATATTTACAGCCTAAAAAAACGCCTTCCACATTGACTTCTTGCACAAAGCGCCAGGTTTCTAAAGAGGTATGTTCTGGATCTTGAGGAGGGAGATCTTTTGCGATGCCTGTAATACCTGCATTATTAACTAAGATATCTACGCGACCGAAAAGCTGCTCTGCTTTTAAGAATACGTTTTTCCATTCTTGCTCTTTCCTTACATCAAGGGGAAAAAATGTTCCTTTTAGAGATTGAGCAATCTTTGCTCCTTTTTCCGAGGAAATATCAGTTACGATAACATGAGCGCCTTCTTGCGCCATTATCCTAGAAGACGCTTCTCCAATTCCAGAGGCAGCTCCCGTAATAAGGGCAATTTTTCCTTGTAGGCGTTGGGGCATGGGTGTTCCTAAGAAAAAATAATCATCCTGAACTTGGGTACTGTCATGCCGAACTTGTTTAGGCATCTCATGGAAACATTAAGATTCTGAATCAAGTTCAGAATGACACTCTACAAGATCCTGAAACAAGTTCAGGATGACGTATTGTTTTATTTAAACCTTAGCAGCCTGACGTTTTGTTTTAATCATAGCTAGCAAAGCTTCTTTCGGCATAGCACCTGGGTTGAGCTCATCGTCCACAATGATAGCTGGTGTCCCACCAAGACCAATAGCTTGAGCTAATTTCATGTTTTCTTGCAAAGCTTTATCAATTTCTGCAGAAGCCATGTCTTTCTTGAGCTCGTCTATATTGAGTCCCAGTTTTTGAAGAAGAGCAAAAGCATCAGCTTCTTTCAGACCTGCAGGAGCTTTCATAAGAGCTTCATGAGCTTCCATGAATTTACCTTGTTGTGCAGCAGCAAGGCCCATTTTTGCAAAAGTAATAGAATTCCCGCCAAAAATAGGAAGATCAATAAAAACAAAACGGACTTGCGGATCACCTTTTATAACTTCATTGATGGTAGAGGTCATATGTTTGCAGTGACCGCATTGATAATCATAGAAAATAGCAACATCTATATTTCCTTTTTGATTACCGGCGGAAGGATGGCTAGAAGAAAAGATTTGGGCTTTGTGTTCTTTTACGGCAACTTTTGCCTTTTCTAATTGTGCTTTTTGTTGAGCTTCCATGTGAGCAGTCATACTCTGTACAATTGCTTCAGGGTGCTTTTGAATAGTATCCAGAACAATCTCTCTTACCTTATCTTCCGTTAATTTTTGGTCATTTTTTCCATACAGTTTTTCTGTTCCTAACACTGCAGTAAGAGCAACAAGAGAAGAGAGAGCAATAGTAGCTAATTTATTATGCATAAAGAGATCCTTTTTTATGTTTTAACGTCCTGATCTAAAATGCCGAAACAAACTTAGGCTGGCAAGAGGATTTTTATTTTGAAAATTGTTATTTTTCTTTTTATTTTTCTGGGGCATCTTTTAAGGAGCTTTGGATATCCTGAGCACGTAAGTATGCTGGAGAAGACTTTGGAAGAAGTCCTAAAGCTTTTTTTGTTTGGATCTTGGCTTGCTGTGTATCTCCTGTG
>CAYUAL010000081.1:2830-6956 GCA_964442815.1 uncultured Alphaproteobacteria bacterium
TTCATCTCTAAAATATTCTGCTAAAGAAAGGGAAGCATTTCCTATATCATTTAATTTTCCTTGAGCAATAGCAAGAAGGCGCCAAGTAGAGGCCTCATCAGGATCTTCATCCGTTAATTTTCTTAAAAGGTCTCTTGCCTTTTGAAGATTTTGAGAAATATTGGATTCCACAAGTGTTTGTGCAAGGTCAATTTTTAAGAGAGTATCTTTAGGGCGCAAAGAAACCGCTTTTTCATAAGGGGCTACAGCGTCTTTTACACGACCTCCTACAAAGAGAATTTGCCCTTTAAGTTCCCAAAAATAAGGATCTTTAGGATGTTCTTTTAACAGATCATTTATTTCTTCAAGAGATTTATCTATTTGATTCTGTTTTAAGTAAGCAATAGTACGTGCATAGCGTGCAAGGAGGGTAGTTTGGGAAGGGGGATACTTTTGAAGTGTTTTAGCAGGATGACTTAAAAAAGCCTTTATTTTAGTTTGAACACGATCAAACTTCTCTTGGAACGTAGCAGGAAGAGGGGCATTAGTATAGGGAGAGGTTGCCAGATATTGTTTGATGGTGTCTAAGCGATCTTGCGTCAGGGGGTGGCTGCGGATATAGGGATCTTGGTTGTCTGTTAGAAGGAGTTCTTGCCCTTTTAAAGCTTCTAAGACGTCATAAAGACCCTTAGCACTCCAATGAAGAGCTGTTAGGTAACGTAACCCGGCCGCATCGGCGGAGCCTTCTTGACCACGGTTATAATGAAGCATACTTCGTTGGGCAATTTGTGCTGTTCCAAAGATACCTGCCATTCCTCCTTCAGCTCCCCCTGCAACGGCACCTGCTACTGTACCTAAAAGGCCCGCAAGTAAAGTAGGAACCATGATCCGTTTTTGAGAGTCCTCTATACGGGCCATATGATGATCGGCAACGTGGCCCGTTTCGTGTGCTAGAACTCCTATGATATCCCACGGGCTTTTAGCCTGGATAATAAAGCCGGTGTTAACAACAATAATGTTTCCTACTATGGCTGCGGCGTTGAGAGTAGGATCAATAAGGATGATGATCGTTTCGCTTCCTGGGGTAAGGCCAGCTACTCGAAAGAGGGGATTTATGTAGTCTTTTAACATATCCTCAATTTCGCTATCGCGAATAACGGTTCCTTGCTTAAAGTCAAATAAAGCAGAGGCTTGGTAGGGAGAGAATAGGACGAGAAGACAGCATATGAGGAAAGATGTCATCCCGCGACTTGATCGCGGGATCCAGAGTAACCTAAAAAAAGCCTGGATTCCGCGGTTAAACCGCGGGATGACAGGTTTCAAGTTCGGCATAACACGGGCTTTTTTTTCTTTATTTATCCACATCCTCATTTAATCCAATAGTTTTTGCCACCAGCCTTTTTTCTGAGAAGCAGGCTTCTCCTTATCAGCGCTGGTATGTTCCTGTTGCTGTGAGGGAGCAGGGGACGATTCTGCTGGTTGTTCAGGAGAAGGGGAACGAGACGAAGAGAAGTCGCTTTTTTTGAAGCGATTTTTTCGAAGGGGATACCTGGAGCCTCTTTTACGCGAAGAGGGTTCTTCATTTTTTCTAGAAGGATGAGAAGAAGTGGGTAAGTCAACGGATATATTTTCTTCTTCATTTTCTGTGGATTTATAAGTTTTTATATAAGGAGAATCTATTTTTTTTATATCTTCAGAATTTTTAATTTTTTCTGGAGATAAGGAAGCATCTTGCTGGTTCGGAGCTCCTTTTCTTTTCCTATTACGTCGATGTTTTCTGGATCGTTCTTTGGAAGGAGTAGACGCAGCTATTTCTTGATCCTGTGGGGCTTCTGTTAAAGAAGGTTTTTGGTTAGAAGAAGCCTCTTCTGGCTTTGTCTTCTTTTTATATTTTTTAGGGAGATCTTTATGTGTTCTTTCTTCAGAGGGTAGTGGGGGAGCAGTGTTTCCAATTTTATAATTAGGATACACTAGGGAAACATCTTCAAAAACATTTAACTTTATGTGAAGTTTGTTTTCAATGTCTACTAAAAGTGTTCTTTTTTGGTTTAATATAAAGGAAAAAAGATCTGAAGGAACATGTATACTTATCTCTTGAGGTTGAGGAAGGGACAAAAGGGTTGCTGCACTTTCTTCAGCAGCTCGTAAAATAGAAAGAGAAACAGATTCTTTTGAGCGCATAAGTCCTGTTGCGTGGCAATAAGGACATGGAACAGAAGAAGCTTCTAAGATGTTAGGACGTAAACGTTGACGAGAAAGTTCTAACAGGCCAAAAGTACTTATTTTACCTAACTGAATTTTAGCACGATCTTGGCGCATACAGTCACGAAGACGCTTCTCCACAGTATTGTTATGCCTAGAATCATTCATATCGATAAAGTCAATAACAATAAGGCCTGCTAGGTCTCTTAAACGGACCTGGCGCGCAATTTCTTCGGCTGCTTCTAGATTTGTACGTAGAGCGGTTTCCTCAATATGGCGCTCTTTATTGGAACGACCTGAGTTTACATCTATGGCAATAAGAGCCTCTGTAGCGTTAATAACGATATATCCTCCTGATTTTAAGGGGACTTTCGTATTATGCATTTGTTCAATCTGCTCTTCGATGCGGAATTTACGAAATAGAGAGGTATTTTCTTCTTTAAATTGTTTTATACGTTTGGAATGGCTGGGCATTAATAGTCGCATAAATTCTTTTGCTTTTTTGTAGCCTTCGTCTCCTTCAACAAGGATTTCAGAAATATCTTTTGAGTAGAAATCTCGCAAGGCCCGCTTGATAAGGTCTCCTTCCCGGTAGACAAAAGCCGGTGCGTGAGAGTGAAGCGTTTCTTCGCGAATGTCATTCCATACTTTTAAGAGATAGTCTAAATCCCGTTTGATCTCTGGCTTTGTTCTTTCCATGCCTGCAGTACGAACGATAACGCCCATATTTTCAGGAATATCTAATCCTCCTAGAACAGATTTAAGTCTGCGTCGTACTCCTAGATCTGTAATTTTTCGGGAAATGCCTCCTCCTCGTAAAGTATTTGGCATGAGAACACAATATCTACCAGGAAGAGAAATATAGGTTGTGAGAGCAGCACCTTTGTTGCCGCGTTCTTCTTTTACAACTTGTACAAGAAGGATTTGGCGGGTTTTAATGACTTCTTGGATTTTATATTTTTTGTGAAAGAAGCGAGACCCTTGGTGAGGGACTTCTATATCTAAAGGATCATCTGCAATGGGTTCGGAAGTAATCAGTTTTTCGGAGGACTCTTCATCGGCATCAATGACTCTTAAAAAAGAAGGTTTCTCAATAGATTCCTGGGACTCAGCAATGGTTGAAGAAAGAGACTCCTCTTTTTCTTCTTTATGGAGAAGGGCATCTTGATGAGAGCGCTCAAGAGCTTCCAGTTCTTCTCTATCTGCAACAGGGATTTTGAAATAATCGGGATGGATTTCATTAAAGGCAAGAAACCCATGACGATTGGCTCCATAATCCACAAAAGCTGCTTGCAAAGAAGGTTCTACACGAACAACTTTTGCAAGGTAAATATTTCCCTTAAGAGGAAGTTTTACAGTGGATTCAAAATCATAATCTTCTAACTTTCCATCCTCAACAACGGCAATTCGTGTTTCTTCTGGGTAGGTGGTATCGATAAGCATACGCTTCATGGGAATATAAACTCCATAATCTAACTGGAGGGAAAGCCCTCTCATACGGTGAAATTAAAAAAAGAGGCTTAAATCGCGAAAGATTCTTAGACAGCATGGTATTAACCCGAACCAACACATTAGTTAATGTCTTTGTCACAAAAGAGATTAATGTAAAAAAAAGACTTCTAATGTCATTGTTAATAAAGAGGTTCATAAAGAAAGGGTTGACAGAAAGCATGTTTTTCTAGATATGTCTTTGTTATTAAGCGCGAATTTTAAACTCTAACTTTGATTTTTTAACTTTTTAAGCTCAGGACTTCCTTATTGGGTATGTCTATGGCCTATTGGCTTCAACTTAAAAGGTCTTGAAATAAATCGTATAATTACCATACTCTTTTTAATTCATCCGGACAATCGGGTCTAAAAATTTTTTTTAATATTCCATTGATTGAAGGTATTTCCTTGGGTACTATACCAAAGCTCTCTTAATTGAGAGAAGATGCGTAACTAT
>CAYUAL010000082.1:0-3001 GCA_964442815.1 uncultured Alphaproteobacteria bacterium
TAGGCTCCAGCATAGGATGCGGATAAGTGACAGGCTCTTTCCCGTTCTTACAAGCATTGTAACGGGGAATATCATCCATGGGGCCTGGACGATACAGAGCAACAAGCGCAACTAAATCTTCAAATCGATCGGGTTGCATATGCCGCAAAGCATCGCTCATACCCGCACCTTCCACCTGGAAGAGAGCATGTGTTTCTACGCGTCGGAGTAACTCAAAAGTTTTAGGGTCATCTAAAGGAATTTTTGAAATATCAAACGGAATTCCTTTTTTACGAATAAGCTTAGCCGCATCTTCAATCACTGTAAGTGTTTTCAATCCTAGAAAGTCGAACTTTACAAGCCCAGCTTGCTCGACAGCTTTCATATTAAATTGTGTAACAGGGATATTGGATTTAGGATCACGATAGAGAGGAACTAGCTTTTCAAGAGGTCTATCCCCAATGACGATACCAGCTGCATGCGTAGAAGCATGCCGATAAAGTCCTTCTAAATCCAAAGCAATATCCATTAATTCCGCGACTTGCGGATCAGATTCTTGCAATGCTCTAAGTTCAGGCTCTTGCTCAATAGCTTCTTCCAATGTAACAGGATTCGTAGGGCTAAAGGGTATTAGCTTTGAGATCTTATCTACATAAGTGTACGGCATACCCAAAACACGCCCCACATCCCGCACAACAGCCTTGGCCTGTAATTTACCAAAGGTAATAATCTGTGCAACACGGTCCCACCCATATTTCTCAATAACATACTGGATAACTTCGTCGCGCCTATCTTGACAAAAATCCACGTCAAAATCAGGTAAAGAGACACGTTCTGGATTTAAAAACCGCTCAAAAATAAGATGGAACCGAATAGGATCTACATCTGTAATGGTCAAAGACCATGCCACTAAAGAACCCGCCCCAGACCCACGCCCTGGACCCACAGGAATATTCTGAGATTTAGCCCATTGTATAAAATCAGCCACTATTAAGAAATACCCTGCATATCCCATTTGAATAATTACATCCAGTTCATATGTAAGTCGTTCTTCATAGGTTTTTCTTAAAGCGTCTGTCTCCTCATTTTGATAGGAAAGGGCACCCTCTTTTAAGCGTTGCTCAAGACCTGCTTTAGCTTGTATTCTTAATTCTTCTTCTTCACTTTTGCCGGAAAGAGTTGGAAAAGGTGGCAAAATAGGCTTGCAAACATCTAAACCAAACGCACATCTTTTTGCTATCTGTGCCGTATTTAAATATGCTTCTGGCAAATCTGCGAATAATTCGACCATTTCTTGAGAAGACTTCAAATAATGTTCCGGCGTTACTTGGTGCCTATTCTGCTCAGCCAAATACTTTCCTTCAGCAATACAAAGGAGCGCATCATGCGCTTTATGCATCCTTTTTTCCAAGAAAAAAGGGTCGTTCGTAGCTACGAGAGGAACTTCATACTCATATGCCAGCTGAATTAACTTATTCTCAATAGCTTCTTCTTCAGGAAGTCCATGTCTTTGGATTTCTATGTAAAGACTATTAGAAAAAAGCTTTTTAAGTGTCTCTAAGAACGATTTTGCTTCTTCCTCTTGCCCCTGAAGCAGAAGACGTCCTAAAGTTCCTTTAATTCCTCCTGTTAAAGCTAGAAGGCCTGCCGTTGTTTCTTCTTTTTGAAGATCTTCCAATGTTACATGCGGTGGATCTTGAGGATCTTTTTCAAGGTAGGAACGACTTACAAGACGAGAAAGGTTTTCATACCCTCTCCCATTTTGCACAAGTAATACTAACTCATCATAAAAAACTTTTTCTTCTTTTGGTAATGCGTGGGAAACAAGAGTCTGTGCTTTCTGGTGTTCCTGACGAACTTGAAGCCGCACCTGGCATCCAATAATTGGCTGAATCCCCGCGGCCATGCACTCTAAAGAAAATTCCATCACCCCAAACAAGTTACCGGTATCTGTAAGAGCAACAGCTGGGATTTGTTCTTTTTTAAGCTGCTTTGCAAGATCCTTGATCTTAATTGCACCTTCTAAAAGGGAATAGGCTGAATGCAACCGTAGATGGATAAAGGGTGCTTGGGTTGAAAGAGGGATGCTATCTTGGGGCATTTCAAAATAAACTTCTAAGGGATTGAATTTGTACCATAGAGTGATTATTTAATAAGAATCAAGCGTATTATTTTTTAAAGTATTAGGTATGTATAAATTTTTTCTAAATCTACTTAATCTTTTATTCGTATTTGCGTCTTCTTCCATTGTTGAGGCTTTTGATAATGCCCATTCGGCTGATCAGGAAGAACCCAGACCTTCACAAGCTGGAACTCCCGCTGAACGCGTTTATTTTGAATTTACTACGAACGATAAAATAAAACGCTTCTCTCAGCTTTTCACAACTTTAAGTGATGATACTAACCAATATCCTAAACTTAAGGAGTATTTAAGCCTTGACTTTAAGATAGAAGTTGTGGGTCTCGATCGTACAGCTTTAGAAGATTTCTATTTTTCTAGAGCTCATGCTGCTGTGTGTCTTTATCGCTATTTAGCAGAAACTCACAAAGAGGATCTACCTGTTGCACAAAAATATCATAGGGATGCACTCTTTTTTATCGAGCAATATTTAGGTAAAAGAGCTGGTATTGATAGATCTCATATGACAGCAGAACAAGCTTATAGGAAGTTTTTAATGCTGCACCTTGCAGGCCAAGTTTATCATAGATTAGGGCAACTATTACCTGCCAAAAGTACAGATAATTCCCCATCACAAGAAAATACATGGCCCAAAGCTTTAGGCTACTGTGAAAAAGCTCTTGTTATGCTTAACGATGTATCTACATCTGATCGCATGAACATTGATAAAGCAAGCATCCATAACCTTGCTTTTGAGGTTAGTTATCATTTGTGTTCTCTAACAAGCTTACAGGAATTTTTACATAAAACTGAACAGCATCTAAATGCCTTATGCAAAACTGACTTTTATGAAGAAGCAAACAAAAAATATCGCGCCTTGATAAATGCACGTAAGATAAGCAT
>CAYUAL010000082.1:3011-5435 GCA_964442815.1 uncultured Alphaproteobacteria bacterium
GCTAAAGCATCAACCCCTTCAGCTAGACAAAGGCTTAACCGACAAGTAACCGCAAGATTTCAAGATAACTTAGAAATACTACATGAAGAAGACCTATTCACACGTAACATCTTTCAAATTCATACTCTTTTATCTTCAAGAACAGAAGACTGGGCTACACAAGTTATTCAACTTATCACAGAGATTGAAGACACGATTAGACCCTTTCTGCCAGATGCAGATAAGACAGATTTAAGGAAAGTATATACACCTCTCTTTAAAGATCCTACACACACAGAGAATTTATATTCCGCAATGGAGGGTATATTAGCTGCTTTTGTTCATCAAGATGCTGATCTTCAAAGAGCTCTGGATAGAACAGAGGTTTTTGCTCATTTTCTTCCCCAAGAAAATGATAACTTAATTTCTCTTTTTAAATATATTAGAGCTACTCTTAAAAACCTTCAAGGGGATCCTCAGGAACTTAATGCTCTCATCGAAAGAAAGGAAAAGAAACGTGCTCAACGAGCAAAAAAGAAGAAAGCACACCAATTAGCAAAAATTACAGAAGCTGTTGCTCAGAAAGAAGAAGAGCAAAGGCTACGTGAAGAAAGAGAAGCTGCTTTAGCTCAAAAGACAAACCGTGTCTCTCCTCCCCCATTAGTTGCAACTCCTCAGCTACCTGAGCTACCTTATGCCGCTACTACTTCTCACCAAGAAGAGTTAGAAGAAAAACTAAAGAGACATCAAGAAGCCATGGCCCAAAGAGAAAACGATCGTTTGAGGATAGAAGCTGAGAAGCGCCGCCAAGAGGAACTATCTCAAGCTTCTTCTGCTCCGGCTTTAACTAGTGACTTTCACACTACCACTAGTGTATCTACTATTGAAACAATCCCTATAGAGGGGTTAAAAAGTGCGCTCCGCTGGGTTGACAATGAAATTACTGAAAATTCTTGGAGCTGTACTCGAGATGAGATTGTCCATTATTTTGAAGGTCTAGGATGTATCTGGGATTCTGGGAAAGGCAGTCATGAAAGGATAAAGCTTCCTCGTGTCACGCATCAAGATATACTTGTTGGTATTTTTGCTGAGTTAGAAGATGCTCTGACGCTTCCTAAATGGACAGATACAGTCCCTTTCTATTTAAGACCTCAAATTCGTGCGATGCGGGCAAAGGTTATTGCTTTAAATTCTGAGAAATTAGTTCCAGCTGCAGCTGCTGAAGATACTCAGTCCCTCTTTCCTGATGAGACCAGAAAACAAGCAGAGGAAAAAGCTAGGAAAGCAGCAGCTCAAGCTGCAGCAGACAAACTCGCAGCCGAGTATGACGATGATTATACAGCTGCAATCGCAGACTTAGACGAAGATTCTGACCCAACCACCGCACAAGATTAATTTAAATACTGTAAAGGCTAGATTTAATAGTTAATTAAAATGCCGTGCATCCGTTCAAAAAGTCATCGTCGGACTTGATCCGCGGATCTGAAAAACTAAGAAACTCTGGCGTCAAGCCAGAGGATGACCAAATGCCTCTAAGCCCCCGTAGTCAAACCACAGGGTGATAGTTTTTTGTTATTATCAACTCTTTACTACTAATCCCAAAAAATTAAATTTTCTTGAATTGTTAAAAATACCTCTCTATATAAAAATATATATGATTTTTTTAATGAGGTATTATGATGAATTTGAATAAAACATTTTTAGTAAGTATTTGTGCCTTAATGGTAGCTTTAGGAACTTCTGCCCACGCCATGGATACAGAAGATAAGCAGTTAGTAGCTAAACACTCATCAACTGCATCCGTAATCCTTCAACAAAAAAACATTACTGAAAATAAAACCGCTCACATTCGTCCTATGTTAGGTATTGCTGTTGATTCGCCTGATTCTTCTTTATTAGTGACGATGCTAGATAAGCATCAAGGGCGCTCCATTGGACGACTCAGTCTTTATCTTTGTCTAGCAAGTCAAGTCCAAGTTCCCTTAAAAGATTTAGCTATAGAGAATTTAAGCAAAAGTCTAAGAGAAAGAAATATTAGAGTTAGCCATCTTAACATCCAAAGTGGCATTCCTGCTACTATTCAGCAATTAGGGAGGTTATTTGAAACTATAGAAACTCTTGAGAGTATTTCTTATGGGCCCTCTGATAACATAATATTTTCTCGTGGATCTTCTGCATCTCATTCTGAAATAGAGATAAGAAGGAATCTTAGTGGCAGAGGCCTTGTTCTTCCTGAAGGTTTATCTAATGAAGACGTGCAGGTGTATGGTCGATTTGTTGAGGTCATGACCTCCTGTTACCGTTGGGCAGACTTTGTACGGAGTCCCTCTTCTCTCAACGACTTTATAACAAAGAGCTTAGAAATGCTTTTTAAAGAAGCTTCAGTGACTACGGTTGAGACAGGAGTAGACCCGGAGGCGGCCCCCGCGCCTCCACCGCCCGCCG
>CAYUAL010000082.1:5445-6906 GCA_964442815.1 uncultured Alphaproteobacteria bacterium
AACAGTATAAGAGAAAGACATCTGCCCAAGCAACGCCCTCAGATGCAAACCCTACACTTATCAGCGTTTTAAGAAATGTTATCGCTTGGAAAGAAAATAAAGATAATGCCTCAGTATTGAGTCAAATAAAAGGTGAATTAAATCCACGCTTAACAGTATGTGATATAATTCCCGTAGAACAAGTATTTTCAAAAAGTGAAATTAGGCGAAGCTGTGAGTATGAGGACATGATTCGCCAGCGTGTACAGCAATTATGCGCGAATCCCTATAAACTCGGTGCTGAAATTAAAAGATTAGAAAAAGAATTTCCAGCTTCTGCTGAAATTTATAAGGCTCTTGCACCCATAAGAACACATGAGGCAATTAAGAAAGCTCGAGAATTAAACCTCCCTAACCCCGAAGAGGTTGTTAACACTCTTATGTCCCGTTTCATTGAGCTAAGGTCTATGTATTATACATACGAAGAATTGGTCCTAAAGGGCGGCCTAAAAAGACACATGCAAGAGTTTTCCGATAAAGCCCAAGCAAGCTACTGGAATGCTTTTGATGCTTACTCTGCACTGAACGCCTCTACAGCAGCAGAATAATACCTAATATTTAAAGAAAAAGCAGATCAACCAGCAAAGGTTGGTCTGTTTTTTTATGTCTTATTTTCTTCAACTCCCTTGCCATCTTCTAGGCGGAAGATACGATCCATACGCCGAGCAAGATCCATGTTATGGGTAGCGATAAGGGCCGCTACCTGCTTTTCTTTTATAAAGCTAGAGAGCTCTTCAAAAACTTTTTCAGATGTCTGCGGATCAAGGTTTCCTGTAGGCTCATCTCCTAAAAGAATAAGCGGATCATGAATAAGCGCACGCGCAATGGCTACCCGTTGTTGCTCGCCACCTGATAATTGCGTAGGTTTATGAGAAAGACGCTCGCCTAACCCCAATCGTGTTAAAAGTGCTTTTGCTTTCTGAGCACTTTGCTTGGCATCTACACCCTGAATAAGCTCTGGCATAGTAACATTTTCCAAAGCAGAAAACTCGGGAAGTAAATGATGAAATTGATAGATGAAGCCCAATTTCTGACGCCGTGTTAAAGTACGCTGCGCATCCGAAGCGTTAGATAAAGAAACACCTTCTACCTCAATACTTCCCTCATCCGCCGTATCTAAAAGCCCAGCAATATGGAGAAGGGTTGATTTGCCTGACCCAGAAGGCCCTAGTAGCGCAACCGTTTCTCCAGGATAAAGGGTGATATCTATCCCTTTTAAGATCTGTAGCTTTCCCTTTTCTCCTTGGGGGTAGGATTTATGAATAGACCGCAAGGTCAGCACAGGCTTTTTTTCTGAAGAGGATTTTTTACTCATAGCGCAAAGCCTCAATAGGATCGAGCCGAGCTGCTTTCCAAGCCGGAATCAAGGTAAAGATAAAGGTAATAAAGAGAGCCACACAAACCGTCACAATAACCTCTTCT
>CAYUAL010000083.1:0-6877 GCA_964442815.1 uncultured Alphaproteobacteria bacterium
TCTTGCTTGGAGCGTTTCTAGGTGATCGTCCTTTAGCTAACCCAGATGAAGGAAGATATCTTGAAATTCCCCGAGAGATGTTTTTATCTGGCGATTTTATTACACCCCGCCTTAATGGAATTAAATATTTTGAAAAGCCCCCTTTTTTTTATTGGATGGAAATCGCCTCTTTCTCTCTTTTTGGGGTAAATGTATGGGCGGGACGGATTATCCCCGCTGTTCTTTCTTTTCTTTTAGTATTTGGAGTATATGGATGCAGTCGTTATTTATTTGATAGAGAAACTGGTATTCTAAGTGCTTTAGCACTTCTGACCTGTTGTATGTACTTTACTTTTTCTCATATGGTAATCCTGGATATGGGACTGGCAGCTTGGACTGGGCTTGGTCTATTATCCTTTATTTCTGGGATGTATACTCTTCCTTCTGTAAAGCGACGACTTTTATTTTATTCAAGCTCTGTCTTCTTAAGTTTTGCTATTCTTACAAAAGGCTTTGTAGCCCTTGTTGTTCCAGGAGGTATTATTTTCTTGTGGGTCCTTCTTTATAAAAAATGGAAAGATCTTCTACCTCTTTATTTACCAAGTTGTCTTTTTATTTTTCTATGTATCACGGCACCTTGGCATATTCTTGTTTCCATAAAACATCCTGAATTTGCTTGGTTCTATTTTATACATGAACATTTCCTTCGCTTTACAACCACAACACATGGCCGCTACCAACCTCTTTGGTTTTTTGTGCCTGTCTTTGTTTTAGGTGCTTTTCCTTGGATTACCTATGTCTTTTCTCTTATATTCTCTTCTTTAAAGAAACGACTTTTTCCCGAGAAAGAAGGATTTTTCTTTATTTGGATGGTTGTATTTTTTGTATTTTTTTCCTTATCTCATTCTAAGTTAATTACCTATATTCTTCCCCTTTTCCCAGCATTAGGCATTATCTTAGGACACTACTTTGCAGACCCTACAAAGTTTACTGCAATGCCCTCCTGTGCTTTCAAAGGATATTTAGGGTTAGCTTTTATTTTAGGATTAGGTGGCATGCTGTATTCTTTCTTGAGCGAAGATAGGACTGAAATTCCACAAAAGTTCTTTTATTTTATTCCTTTCTTAATGATTTTTTTGCTTTCCCCTTGCCTAATTTATGTTTTCTTGTCTTCTCTTTCTCAAAATAAACGAGAGTTTTTTAGCATTTTCTTTGGAATAAGTCTCTTTTATTTAGGATTAAGCTACTGTTCCCCTCTTATTCCTTATAACTCTACCCAGCACCTTGCTAACCTTTTAAAAAGCAAAGGACTTACAGAAACAGATATTGTTTTTTACCATGCTTATCCCTATGACTTATCGTTTTACTTAAATAAAGCTCATCCCATTCCTCTAGTCTCGTGGAGAGGAGAACTTTCATACGGAATGGAGCACGAAACTAAAATAGATTGGGTATGGTCCGAAAAACAGTTTTGGGACGTATGGAATACTTCAAAACCTTTGTGTGCAGTACTTAAAGAAAATATGTATGCCACCTTAGCCAAAGAAAAGAAAATGTTACAGCCATTGGTTACTGCTTCTCCTTCCGAAAAAAGTATATCCTCCAGTCCTTATGTTGTGGTATGTAACTTCTAGAGGAATGGATCTTTTTAGCCATATAAAAAAGGTTTTTTATGTTATATCTTCTAATGATTGCCTTTTGTAGCTTTCTTACAGCCTCTACCCAACTATTATTAAAAAAGGGTCTTCATCACATCGGACATTTTGAGTTTTGTTTTACAAATTTTTTGCCTTTATGCTTTTCTGTTATAAAGAATCCTTACATTGTATTTGGTATACTTCTCCAGCCTATCTCTCTTATAGTTTGGTTTTTAGTCCTCTCCCGTGTAGATGTTAGCTATGCTGGCCC
Organism: uncultured Alphaproteobacteria bacterium; assembly: GCA_964442815.1. GTDB lineage: Bacteria > Pseudomonadota > Alphaproteobacteria > 16-39-46 > 16-39-46 > CAYUAL01. Next base: position 1,888 of record CAYUAL010000083.1, read on the forward strand.
TATGGCTAGTCTTTCATACGTCTTTGTCACCATAGGAAGCTACTTTTTCTTAGGAGAATCTATTTCTCTTATGCGCCTTGTTGGTATTCTCACTGTTATTGGAGGTGTTTGCCTTGTTGCCCGCAGCTAAATCAGAATCTCTACCTTTTTTGCCTTTCTCTAAACCAACCATTGAACAAGAAGAAATTCATGAAGTAGTGGCTTGCCTTCAGTCAGGGTGGCTTGCAACTGGCCCACGTGTGCAGCAATTCGAAAAAGATCTAGGGACTTATTTCCCCTCTCCCCATGTCTTTGCCCTTACTTCTGGAACGGCAGGACTATATATAGTCTTAAAAGCCCTTGATTTAAAAGAAGGAGAGGAGATTATTACAACGCCTCTAACTTTTGTGGCTAGTCTTAATTCTATCGTATTGGCAGGCGGGAAGCCCATTCTTGTAGACATCGATCGCACAACCTATAATATAGATCCTTCCCTTATTGAAAAAGCCATCACTTCTAAAACACGAGGCATTTTACCTGTGCATTTTGCAGGTCTTTCCTGTGATCTTGATCCTATTTATGATATTGCCCGTAAGCACAATCTGTTTGTTTTAGAAGATGCGGCACATGCCATTGGTACTATCTACAAAAATAAAAAAATTGGCTCTTTTGGAGACGCCCAAGTCTTTAGTTTCCATCCCAACAAGAACATCACCACAATAGAGGGAGGAGCTATTAGCCTTCCCCAAGAATCTCATATAAGCGAACGCCTTTCTGTTCTTCGATTCCATGGTATTGATAGAAATATCTGGGATCGTTTTACTAAAAAAGGATCCCAACAATATGATGTGGCTGAGCCTGCTCTTAAATTTAATATGTCCGATGTTCACGCGGCTATTGGGATTCACCAATTGAAAAAATTAGAGAGCTTTATTGAAAAACGCACTTTCTTTGCTAATAGATACTTAAAGCTGTTCCAAGGATGGGAAAGTATCTATATGCCACCCCACCATCCAGGATACAGCCAACGCCATGCCTGGCATCTCTTTGCACCTTGTTTAAATATAGAAAAAACTGGATTAACGCGCCTTGACTTAATTAACCAAATGAAAGAAAAAGGTATCGGCGTTGGTCTTCATTATGAACCCTCCCATTTATATTCCTTTTATCAAAATACTTATGGATATAAAAAGGGAGACTTTCCCAATGCTGAATGGGTAGGAGAGCGCATTTTTAGCCTTCCTCTCTTCCCTCTTATGAGCGAAGACGACCAAGATCGTGTAGTAACCTCTTTAGCAGAAACATTAGGACACAAATAACAGTATGACCTCCCTCCAAAAGAAAAAATCTTCTTCCTCTAAAGACGTAGATATTTCTATTGTTGTTCCTATTTACAATGAAGAAGATGTCCTTCCTATCCTCTTTGAGCGCCTCACAAAAACCATGGATGCCTATTGTACAAAAGAGAAAAAAACATACGAGATGATCTTTACAGATGATGGCAGCAAGGATAAAAGCCCTCTGCTTCTCAAGAAGTTTTTTGATTCCCGTCCTCATCAAGTACGTGTCATTGAATTTAATGGAAATTTTGGACAGCACATGGCTATTTTAGCTGCTTTTGAGCGCGTACGTGGAAAAATTATCGTTAATATAGATGCAGACCTCCAAAATCCTCCTGAAGAAATTCCAAAGCTCCTTAAAAAATATAACGAGGGCTATGATTACGTAGGAAGTATTCGCGACGTACGAAAAGATAACTTTTTCCGCACCTACTCTTCTCGTCTTATGAATAAAATTCGCTCTCTTATTACAAATATAAAAATAACAGATCAAGGGTGCATGCTGCGTGCATACTCACGCCAGATCGTTGATGAAATTGCTCGTCTGCATGAGGCTTCTACTTTTATTCCAGCTCTTGCTTATAAACTTGCAGGCAATCCAACTGAAATGCGCGTAAAACACGAAGAGCGCGCCGCGGGAGATTCTAAATATGATATATTTAGGCTCATTCGCGTTACTTTTGATTTGATGACGAGCTTTTCTATCGTTCCTTTACAAGTCTTTACTTTCTTTGGCTTTTTTGTTGCCTTTTGCAGCGGGCTTCTGGTTCTTTATATGCTAGGACGTCGTTTATTTTTAGGACCTGAAGTAGAAGGGGTGTTTACGCTTTTTGCCATTCTTTATTTCCTAGCAGGTGTTATTCTTGTAGGTATTGGAATTATTGGGGAATATTTAGGCCATACCTTCCAAGCGGCATCCAAACGACGTGGTTTTTATATAAGACGCATCCTAGAAGACAATTCTGAAACATAATAGAGAGTGAAATTTTATGACATTAAAAGTACTTATCTTAGGTGTAAACGGATTCATCGGAAACTCTTTAACAGAAAGCATCCTAAAAAATACTTCCTGGGAAGTATATGGGATGGATATGTTTACCGATAAGATTAGCACCTCGTTAGATAATCCTCGTTTTAAATTTTTTGAAGGCGATATTACTATTAACAAAGAATGGATTGAGTACCACATTCGTAAATGTGATGTCATCCTCCCTCTCGTAGCCATTGCAACCCCTGGTGTTTATGTTCAAGATCCTTTGCGTGTTTTTGATTTAGATTTCTTGGCCAATCTTGATATTATACGGGCTGTTGTACGACATAAGAAACGCCTTGTATTTCCCTCTACGTCCGAAGTATATGGCATGTGTCCAGATAAAGAATTTAATGAAGAAACAAGTCCTCTTGTCCTTGGCCCCATTCACAAACAACGCTGGATCTACTCTTGTTCTAAACAACTTTTAGACCGCGTGATCTATGCCCATGGCGTCCATGATGCCTTAAAGTATACACTTATCCGACCTTTTAACTGGATAGGACCAAAATTAGATAATATTTATGATCCTAAAGAAGGAAGCTCTAGAGCCTTAACCCAATTCATTAGCAATGTTATCCATGGCCAAAATATTAAACTTGTAGATGGGGGAAAACAACAACGCTCCTTCACTTATATTGGAGATGGCATTGAAGCTCTTTTAAAGATAATTGAAAATAAAGACAATTGCGCTACTCAACGCATCTTTAATCTAGGAAATCCCCAAAATAACGTCTCCATTGAAACATTAGCTCATATGGTTCTAGACCTTATCAAGACATATCCTGCGTACAAAGAAAAAGCAGAAAAGGTTTCCATTATTTCAGTCCCAGCAAAAGATTATTATGGAGAGTTTTATCAAGACACACAAACGCGCGTTCCCAGCATTGCTCAAGCCCAGAAATACTTAGGCTGGACACCTCAAACAGATCTAAAAACAGCACTTATTAAGACATTAGATTACCATCTGAAACATCCAGAAGAAAACTTAACGGATGAAGCAGCTTAAGCTTATTTTCCATATATTCTTTTTTTAAAATTTTAGTATTGTAGATAGAGAATAATCAAATAAACATCGGAGGAAAAAAATGTCTCATAAATCTCGTTTAACCTTAATAAGAACAATAATTGCTACAGGGGTTTTTCTTGTGAGTGCTCCACACACCGGATTTTGCACTGAAGCTGTTTGCTGCAAGTCTAAGAATGACGGATCTCATTTTTGGGCCTTTGGAATGGGATGTGAATGCAGGAATGCAAATCAAGATACTAATACCAGCAACTGCAGTGGTGCACCTGAATATTCTAGTTGTTCCTAAGTAATTGTGGTGTTTTTATCTATTCTGCCATTAACAATGGCAGAATAGGTACAATGTTACAAAAATATAATTTTTAAGTTTTTTGCACCCATATTTTTTTGGTTATTTCCTCATTTATAAGCATCCTCTATAAGTATATCCACATCACAATAAAGTAGATTCTTCTTTTATGGATATCTTTCATCAACTCTTTAGCAAAGTCGATTCTCATTCATCTCTTACACTCTCCCATGTTCCCGATGGGGCAGAGGCTTTTTACTTAGCTGAAATATATAAAAAATCCCCTACCTCCCTTCTTTATATTGCACGGGATGATACCAAATTACAGGAGTTTGAAGCATGCTTTTCGTTTTATGCCCCTCAGATTCCTTTGTTTATTTTGCCTGCATGGGATACTACCCCTTATGATAGAGCTAGTCCTCATTCTACCCTCACAACAAAGCGAGCAAACTGTTTAACAACACTGAGTGAAATCGCTTGTTCTCAACAAAAACCTATTATCCTTGGGCTGTCTTTAGCCTCTCTCCTTCAAAAGATTCCTCTTCCTGAGCATTTTATAGGAAGAACCCTTTCTTTAAAGGAAAACTCAGAGATTCCTTTTTCGAAGCTTCAAGAATTTCTTGTAAAGGAAGGATTCCGACGAGCAGAAACAGTCCATGAGCCTGGTGAGTTTGCCATTCGAGGAGGATTGATAGATATTTTTCCTCCAGCTTTAGAGTATCCTGTTCGATTGGATTTTTTCGGAGATACCTTACAAAAAATACGCTCCTTCGACCCTGTAACGCAAAAAAGCTTACAAGAATCTCCTGCTTCTCTTACTCTATCTCCTACGCATGAAATACGACTTGATTCAGACTCTATTCGTCAATTCCGAACTCAGTATCGCTCTCTCTTTGGAGCAGAAGCCACAGAAGATCCTCTTTATACCTCCCTATCTGAAGGGCGCCTTTTTGAAGGGTATGAACAATGGCTACCTCTCTTTTTTGAAAACCTCGATGGACCTTGGCAATATCTTCATAACCCCTGGATCATCTTTTCTTTTCAAGCAGAAGAAAGCCTACAAAACCGAACGGATCAAATTCAAGATCATTATAAAGCACGCTCAGAGAACTTAGAAATTTATCAAAAAAACCGAAAAAAAGCCCTTTCCTCCTTGTTCACTCAAGAAGCCTATCGTCCTATCCCCCCTGATTCTTTCTATTGGGATAAAGAAAGTCTCTTTCAAAAATTAAAACCCTACAAAAAATTATACCTTTCTCCCTTTTCTACCTCAGAAGCAGCTTCTCACTTTGATATGCAGGGTAAAAAAGGAGAAGACTGGACAT
>CAYUAL010000084.1:0-2701 GCA_964442815.1 uncultured Alphaproteobacteria bacterium
TAAAGGCATCCAAATGTCCTACCCCCTCATCTAAGAGAAATAAGGGGCTTTCTCGCCGACATAAACTGTGAATATGACAATGCGCTAAAAGGAGGGAAAGAAGCAAGGCTTTTTGTTCACCCATGGAACAAAAATGAATAGGAAGGCCCTTTTCTTTCAAGACAATAGATAAATCTGTTAAATGTGGCCCTATAGTGGCTCCTCCTTGGTCTGCATCTATAGGGCGGCTTGTTTCTAGTTTTTTACGAAAAAGTTCCTCAGCCTCTAACGCTGAGTTTTCTTCCAAAAGCTTTTCAAGAGCGCCCTCTAATCGAAGGATAGGAATAGGGAAATGTATAAGAAGAGGCATTGTCTTAAAAACCTCTTCTAACATATACAGAACTTCTTGACGTTGCGCCGCTAACGCTATTCCTTCTTCTGCAAGAGTTTGTTCTAGGGTACTAAGCCAAGAGGGATCTTTTTTTCCTTCTCTTAAAAGGCGAGAACGTTCTCTAAGCGCATAGTCATATCGATATAAACGGGTTCCATGGTCAGGGTAGAGGCTACTGACCAGCCGATCAAAAAATTTACGGCGCACCGTTGTCCCTTCTCCTAATAATCTATCTTGGGAGGGAATAAGCCAAAGAACTGTTAAAAGTTTCTCTAAATCTGTCTGAGAGCTTGCTTCTTTCTCATCAATACGGATATGCCTTTTCTCAGTTTCCTCTTGTCGAATATCCTCTTCTAAAGAATAAAACGAATTGCTTGGCAAAATACCTGTTCCAATCTGGGAGTAGCCTCTATGAGTATGAATATGCCCCCCTACGCCCCATCCTAAAGAAGTATAAGACTTTTGTGCTCTTTTTTCGTGAAATGATTGCCGTGTTGTTACCTCTGATAAGCGTGCACGACGTAGGCCACGTCCAGGACCAAAAAAGGAAATAGCCTCTAAAATATTAGTTTTACCTACCCCATTTGGACCCGTGAAAACAATAAAAGGGCTTTCAAAGTGAAGGTCGAGAAAAGGATAAGTTCTAAAATTTGTTAAAGTAACTTGCTTTAGTCGTGTAGGGAAATATTCGTAGGACAAAAGAAACTCTGATTATTACAATTGAAAAAGTCATACTCGCACTTGATGCGAGGGTCTTACTCTTAATAGCCTTTAAACCGATGCTCGTGACAAGCACGAGCATGACATTCCTTTACCTCAAACCCGCATAGGCATAATAACTGCTATAAAACCAGAGTCTGCGTTATCATTAATAAGAATAGCAGATGCTGGATCTCTCATCGTTACCGTCATTTCTTTGCCTTTTAGCATTTTTGTAGCCTCTAACAAATATCTTGCATTAAACCCAAGCTCAAAGGAATTCCCCTTATAATTCACTTCTACTTCTTCTAAGGCTGCACCAGCATGAGGGTTTGAGGAAGAAAGAGTCAGCATTCCTTCTTGTACAAGCAACTTAATGGCGTTTGTTTTATCAGAAGCTAAAACAGCTACACGATCCACAGCTTGAGAAAATTCTTTCGGAGAAACACTTAATTGGAAAGGATTATCTACAGGAATTACCTTTTCATAGTCTGGAAAAGTACCATCAATAAGACGCGAAATAAGATGGATCCCTCCACACGTAAAAGAAATGGTTTTGTCAGAAAATGCAATTACAACTTCTTGAGCTTTAGAATCAATAATTTTCAAAACTTCTCCCACTGTCTTATGAGGAAGAATAACGCCTACTTTTTCTTGCGGAAGAGCTGTTTGAAAAGAAACATTCTGTGTTTCTGCTTTAGCTAGCCGATGCCCATCTGTAGCAACAGCCCGTAAGTAAACACCTTGGTTGGTTCCTCCTATCTCCATAAAAATACCATTTAAAAAATAGCGTGTTTCTTCTAAAGAAATAGCGTACCGCGTTTTTTCAAACAAATCATTTAAGTCTGCTGGTTTTATGGAAAATGAATAAGGCTGGACTTCCTTTTTTACCACTGCAAAATCTTCTGCTGGCAAAGTACTTAAGCGAAAAGTAGATCGCCCAGCAGAAATAACAAATAAGGGGTGCTCTCTTTCTCCTTTGCTAGGAGAAACAGAAAGTAACGGTTTAGATCCTTCTGGAAGCCGGCTAATAATATCATAAAACATCTGAGCAGGCACCGTAATAGCCCCACTCTCCTGAGTCTCTAAAGTAGGAAGAGACTCGATAACAGCAAGCTCTAGATCCGTAGAAGAAAAAGTTAATAAATTTCCAGGAGCCGCTTCTAGCAATACATTAGAAAGAATAGGCACTGTTGTTTTTCTTTCAACAACACTCTTGGCACGATGTAGTGCTTTTAGTAAATCATTCCGGTCAATCAGCACCCGCATATAATTATCTCCTTAACAATACAAGCTAGTTTTCTAGCATTTTTCTTAGAAAATCAATATCATGAGCTATGTCTTTATCTTTTTCCTTTAGATCTTCAACCGTTTGAACCGCATGAACAACTGTTGTGTGATCTCTTCCGCCAAAAAAACGACCAATTTCAGGAAATGATTTCGTTGTAAGTATTTTTGCTAAATACATAGCCACTTGCCGTGGTCTTGCGATGGATCTAAGCCTAGTAGAAGACTGCAAATCTACTATCTTCAATCCATAGCGTTCTGCTACCTTTTTTTGAATATCTTCCAATGTAATACGTTTATCATTAGCCCGTAAAAGATCTTTAAGGGTTTCTTGGACCATTTCTA
>CAYUAL010000084.1:2711-6685 GCA_964442815.1 uncultured Alphaproteobacteria bacterium
TCACTCCCAACAAAAGAACTATGAGCTGCAACACGGGTCAAAGCTCCTTCTAATTCTCTGACATTAGAAGTAATTTTATGAGCTATAAATTCAAGAACTTTATCGGGTACCTTCATCCTCATATTTTCAGATTTAGCCTGCAAAATGCCTAAACGTAATTCATAAGTTGTAGGATGAATATCTGCTACTAATCCCCAACCAAGGCGTGAACGCATTCTTTCTTCTACACCTTGCAGGTCAGAAGGAGACTTATCAGCCGAAATAATAATCTGACGGTTCTGATCGACAAGCGCATTAAACGTATGGAAAAATTCTTCTTGTGTCGACTCTTTTCCACAAATAAACTGGACATCATCTATCATAAGCACATCTACAGAGCGAAAATATTCCTTAAAAGAGACCATCTCTTTTTGTCGCAATGCACGAATAAACTGATACATAAATTTCTCAGCAGATAGATAAATTACCCTTCTCTTAGGATGTAAATGCCTAATACGCCAAGCTATAGCATGCATTAAGTGCGTCTTTCCAAGCCCCACGCCTCCATATAAAAAAAGAGGATTGAAAGTAACTTGTGTTTCTTCCGATATACGCCATGCAGCTGCATATGCAAGCTCGTTAGGTTTACCTACCACAAAGTTCTCAAACGTAAACCTGGGATCTAACCCACTTCCTATATGATCTAACATAATGACAGAAGGAGAAGAAATAGGGGTACTTTCTTCAACCCTCTCTTGAACAGAGAGAGGCGGTGATACAATAGAAGAAGGATTAACTGAAAAATCAAGTCGTTTTAAATAAGACAATCGCTTCTTAAAAAGAGTTTTAAGCCTTGCTCCATAATGAGTAGACACCCAATCCCTCATAAAAGAAGAGGGCAAAGTAAGATATAGGACATCTTTTTCGGTCTTTAGATAAGACAATGATTTAAGCCATGATTCAAAGATAGCTTCTCCAAATTCTTTCCGAAACTCACTTTGAAATATCTCTATAAAAGAAGAAGAGTTCAATACTTCCTCAGAGCCATTATTTTGTCTATTTTCTAAATTATCTCTAGAACCAATAAGACTATTCTCAGAAGAGCTTTCTCTATCATCTTGAAAGGTCTTCGGCAAATCCTTTATTTTTTCTTGATAAGATCTTGCCCGAAGACTGCTCATCCATACCTCTGTCTCTTAAATAGCTAAAATTACGTGTAAAGAATCTCTCACCCAAATACTTTTTTGAGCCTATAGGTGTCAGGGAATTCCTGGGAAATTTAATTACTGTAGGAACAAAATATAGCGAAGTTTTTTTTCTCTACAAGAGGAAAAAAAATTTTTCCCAAATAAAAAAAGCTTGGTTTTCAAAGCATTATTTTTATTCAACCAAATCAATAAGTTATTTGATTATTTTTTAGGACCGGCTCCTAATCTAGATAAAATCACATTTTGTTTCCGCCATAGAGAGATAGGAACTGCTGGACTACCAGATACTGTTTCCCCTTCTTCAACATTTCTCATAACTCCGCTTTGTGCAGCAATACGCGCACGAGCCCCGATAGTAAGATGCTCCGTTAAGCCTGCTTGGCCCCCTATTGCTACATAATCACCCAGTTGCGTACTTCCTGCTATACCCACTTGAGCCACAATGACACACCCTCTACCTACCTTAACATTATGAGCTAAGTGAACAAGATTATCTATTCGTGTCCCTACACTAATAATTGTATCATCCAAAGCACCTCGATCAATAGTACAATTGGCCCCAATTTCAACGCCATCTTCAATAAGTACGCGTCCAAGCTGAGGAACTGGAACATGCCCTTTCTCATCCATAACAAAGCCAAAACCTTCTCCACCACTGCGTGTTCCTGCGCCAATTCGTACATTTTTCCCTAAGAGAGAAAACTCTATTGTAGCATGGCTACCAATCTGCGTACCTTCCCCCACGATAACACCAGGACCAATAACCGTATAAGGCCCTATGAACGCGTTATCTTGAATGACAGCCCCCTCTCCAATCACAACACCAAAAGATATCCGCGCTGTTTTTGCGATAACTGCTTTAGAATGAAGCTCTCCCTTTGAATCATAAGAAGGAAAATCCCGATAATGCGGATAAAAAGCCTCCATCACTTTAGCAAACGCACGCATAGGAGAGCCAACGGGAATTGCCAAGCACCCGTTTGGGACAGAGTCTTTTAATTCAGGCAATACAAAACAAAAGGAAACTTTGCTTTGCCGTAAACTATCTTCGTACTTCTTTGACTGGCAAAAAGCGATTTCTCCCACTTGCCCAGATAAAAGCGAACCGACACCTTTAATTATTTTGTCCTTATCTTTAAAAAACACTCCTAGCTCTTTTTCCTTATCAATGAGCTGAAGCACTTGTTGAAGTGTTAAATCTTTTTCTTTTCTATAAAAGCGTGGATCAGGCATGAGCTTTTCCCTTAAAAAAAGCCTTGAGGATATTTCCCCAAGGCTATCTTTATTAACTCTTCAAAAAAGTTTTATTTTTTTGGAGTTTCAATTTTTACATCTGTAAGAGTTTTCTTAACAATTTCAGAAACTTCTTTGCTTACGTCAAGAGCTTCTGCAGAGTAAGCAACACTCATAGAAGGCAATATAATATTTAGGTTCTTAGATTTAGCTACTTGCGCGATAGCAGCCTCTACCTTTTCATTTATCTTTTTCATTGCGTCTGCAAGAGCCTTATCAAGTTGCCCTTTTCTATTTTCTACAATAGTTTGAACTTCGCTAATACGCTTTTCAAAAGCTTCTCTTTTCTTAGCAAATTCAGCTTCAGAAAGTTTCTTCTGTGCCTCTACAAGAGATTTTTCAGCTTTGCGAAGCTCTGTTTCATATCCTGATACTTCAGTCGCAAAGTCTTTACGCATCTTCTCAAGTTGTTCTTGAACTTTCTTCATAACAGGTAAATCTGCAAGAACTTTTTGAGCATCTATTACCCCAACGTAAGCCACAAACGCATTTGAAGCAGGTGCAGCTGAATCAGCAGCAGCAGTCATTTGAGAAAAGAGCACACCTGTTGCTAAAGCAATAGCTAGCGTAACATGTTTTAAAGATTTCATTTTTTTACTCCTCAACATTAATAATTTGGTATCTAAGCTCCCTCAGTCAAAAGAAGCACCTAGAATCTTGTTGTAAAGCCAAACAGAAACACACGTGTTTTGTCAAGAGATTTCTTAATAAGTGGCCATCCTACATCTACACGTAGAGGACCCATAGGTGATTTCCACGCAACCCCAAAACCATAAGAAGCCCGTATTGCACTATCATCGAATATATTAAGATTTCTTTTTTGGGCGTCCCATAAGCTACCTGCATCCATAAAGACACTTCCCTTAACACCAAACTCATTAGGTAACCCTATAGGAAATAATGCTTCTAAAGAAGCTGTATAAAACCTCATACCTCCCAAAGCATCATGACCTCCAGTTCGGTCCCGAGGTCCAATACCAGCATAATCAAATCCTCGCAATGAATCTCCACCTATCATAAACCTATCCGTAGAACGGACGGTTTTCCCCATACTCATGATATAACCAATTTTACCTTTTGCTGATAAAATTATTTCTTCATCTACGGGATAATAATATGTGCCACTAAGAACGTTACGTAAATAGCGAGCGTTCCCCCCTACTCCAGCAAAATCATTACGTAAAGTTACCATATAGCCTGACGTTGGGTCTAATTTAGAATCTCGACGGTCATAAGTAAGAATCTGATAAACCTCAGAAGTAAGCTGAGACCCTTGTTGCTCACGAATAAACTGAGAAGCCTTAGAAGGAAGATTTCCTATTTTATCATAAGAAACATTATACCCGAGAGTCTGCCCCCAATATTCTGCAAGATTATATCCTATCCAAACACCTGCTCCATTACTGCGTTCATCAAATGAGCTTTGGCTTTGGAAGTTATCTTTACGCATATATCCATTAACTCCAAAGGTTAAAGGACGATTTAAGAAGAAGG